>JAHFEQ010000105.1 GCA_023248395.1 Nitrospirota bacterium | reverse complement strand
CAGAACTTTTCAAAAATTTATCATAGAGCCTGTTGCACAAACATGAGCATTACAGTCCAGGTTGCTAAATTATTTGCCGCCGTGTAGCACAACGCCGATCAACGCTCGTATTGATTGGGATTTCATCATCTCGCTGCCGGTCATCTGCCTTCTTTTCTTTCCTTTAATATGCGCCTGCCTTCCCGCTCCGCCATAACTTCAGAAGATTGTGGGTCGTACAGATGAGTTTCCATTCCTGAGCACAGGCTTCAAACCCGCGCCGTATAAAGGTCGTGAACCCTCGACTGATCTTGATCTGTCCAAATACCTGCTCCACGATCTGACCGCGTTTCTTGTATAACTTCCTCCCTCGTTTGGTTCTAAGCCTACGCTCCATCCGGTCCCGCCTGGAAAGATCATGGGGTATCCGTCCCCGGGGCGATGGGGCGGATGCCTGCGCCTGCCGTTGCTTCCAGTCTTTCTGCGTAGCGATGAGGTGTTCCGGGCCTTGGGGATTCCCATCTTCTCTAACGTCGCTTCACTGCAATACCCCGCGTTGGCTAATACGACTTCTATCTCTTGATCCTTAAGCTTTAATGCGGCGAGGGTCTCCTGAGCCTTTTCCACCATCGGATGGAGTTGGTTGATATCATTTTCCTGGATGGTCAGTTCTGCCGCAACGATGATCTGTCCTTCCCCTACCACGGCCTGGCCGTTATACCCCTGGACATAGCCGCTCCGGGTCTTCATGATCTTGCTGTCCGGATCAGTTACGTTTGCTTTGGCTTCTGCCGGTGGTTCTGCCTTGGGTTCTTTGAGTTTTCTGCCCCATCTCTTCTGGCCACTCTCGGCTTCCTCCGCTTGACGCTCTTCAATCTTTTCCCTCTGACGTACAGCCTGCTCCGCCGCTTCCTCTTCCAGGCGCTGTTTGCATTCCTGGAGTCTTTTGAGGCGGCTCTTGCGGTCCCGCAGATCCTCAGGCAACTCGTCTCCTCGTTTGTCCTTCCCGTAAAGCGTGTCCTCTTCCACGTCCATCGCCTCTGCCTCGGTGAGCATCTTTGCCACTTCTTTCTCAATATGCTCATACGTGCGGTTGGCGTCGAGAGCTGCGTTGCCTTTGACCTTCGCCCCGTCCAATGCTACAACCCCCACCTTCACAAGGCCGTCTTTAGCACACAGCCTGAGAACGTCCGTGAAAAGCTGTTCTATTCCCTTCCCGTTCTCCCGGCGAAAACGGGCGATGGTGCAGTGGTCCGGCACCTGATTGGCTGCAATCACCTTGAACGCTATGTCGCGCTTCCATAACCGCTCAATCTGCCGGGATGACCATGTTCCTACGCTGTAGGCATACAACACAAGGGCGGTCATCATCGACGGTTCAAATGCCGCCTGCCCGCGACCATCGGGTCGGTACTTCTGATAAAAGACCCTTAAGTCTATCTGGGCTACCGCGGGGTTAATTATGAAACGCAACATTACTATCTCAGTAGATGAGGATTTGGCAAAAGAAGCTAGGATTTTGGCAGCAAAAAAGGATACAAGCATTTCCCAGTTATTAGCAGATCAGTTGAAGGAGATCGTTAAATCAGAAAAAGACCTTCTTAAGGCAGGGAAGAACTTTTTCCGTATAGCACAAAAAAATATCGTTTAAATTACGCGGCCAGGAAATTCCGACGAGATGATCTATATGAGCGATAAGAATGAATACAATTTCGTGGACACTAACATAATTGTCTATTGTTTTGATGATGCAACTCTAATAAAAAAAGCAACGGCCCTCCAGATTATGGAGGGGCTGTGGAATAGCCATAAAGGAGTATTGAGTCTTCGGGTTCTCAAAGAATTTTTTGTAATAGTTACCCGGAAATTAGCAAATAAGATGGATTTCCAGGATGCAAGGAGAGTTATTCATGACCTTATGACCTGGAATGTTTTTCTTGAAACGAAATGGACTGAACCCCTCCCCGTTGGACAAAATATATTAGAGTAGCAGACAGGATGACTTTAACCCCTAATGGGGAGAAAGGAACCTGTCATGAAAAAACAAAGAGGATTTACTATCGAGTTTAAGCGTCAGGTTGTTGAAGAACTGTTAAGCGGTGTCAGTACGCCAGTTCAGATTACCCGCCGCCACGAAATATCCTCAGGGCTATTGTCCCACTGAAAGAAACAATACGCCAGGGGGAGATTTGAAAATACTCCCAATAAGGAGACTGCCCTTGAAGAACGGGTTCGCCAGTTAGAACAACTACTCGGTAAGGTAACACTGGAGAACGAGTTCTTAAAAAAAGCCTTACAGAGAAGCCTCGAACAGTCCGCGAGAAACGACAGTTCATTGCCACCCATAAGCCCCTTATCCAGGGGATCGAAAGGGGGTGTGAACTCATGAACCTCCCCCGGAGCACTTATTACTACAAGTCAAAGAACAAGAGAGTCAGTGAACAGACCCTGATTACCCGCATAGAAGAAATCATCGAAGAATTCAGTGGCTATGGATACCGCCGTGTCACTGCCCAACTACATCGGGAAGGTATTTCAGTCAATCACAAGAAGATCTTTCGCATCATGCAGGAGCGTGGAATCACTCGCAAGCCGAGACGTCGCTTGGTCAGAACCACTGACAGCAACCATCGTTACCGGATATATCCGAACCTCCTTGAAGACCGCACGGTAACGACCACAAACGAGGTTTGGGTTGCTGATATCACCTACATCAGGATACTGACAGCCTTTGTCTATCTATCTGTAATCATGGATCTTTATTCCAGAAAAGCCATAGGTTATGCTGTCTCAAAGAGCATAGACACTGTTTTAAGCCTTAAGGTTCTCTCGATGGCCATAAATAATCGTAACCCCCATAGGGGAGTGATTCATCACTCAGACCGAGGGGTGCAATATGCGGCCCATGATTATGTCACTCTCTTACAACAGCATGGGTTTCAGATCAGCATGGCCCGCAAGGGCAACCCCTATGATAATGCGGTCGCCGAGAGCTTTATGAAAACTTTAAAAACCGAGGAAGTCTACCTCTGGGAATACCAGACTCTCTTGGATGTAGAAAACCGACTTCCGTATTTCATTGAACATGTATATAATCAAAAACGTTTACATTCATCCCTGGGTTACAGACCACCGGATGAATACGAGGAGATACTCTTAAAAACACGAAACTATAAAAACCCCTGTCTGATCGCTCTAACCTGATCTGTCCAAACTCAGGGGTGCAGTCCAAAATCTTCTTTTGAAAAGACCATTGATCTTATGGAAAAGTATGGACTTTCTCTATGGGATGCAAATATTCTTAGTGCAGCGAGTATGTCTAACTGCAGTATAATCTACAGTGAAGACCTCCAGAATAGTCAAACCATTGATGGTGTCAAGGTCGTTAAATCCGTTTAACTAATACAAACGCAATAAATGTCTTTATACTGCGTTGGACTCTTTGGAAAATCCTCGACGTACCGCAAAAAGTACGCCTGCGGTTTTCCTAGTCGTCCGCCTTGTCTAAAGCCATTTCTTACGCTCGTAGGATGTCACTTTATTTAATACGTTTGTATTAATCAGATGCGCCTGAGCTGATTCCAAGTTTTCCGAGGATAATCCTGTTTAAACCAGCATCAGGGAAATATATTTTCGGGCTTTTAATAAAACGGGGTCTTCGCGTAAGAGTGTGGGTCATTTTATATCTCCTTGAGCATACACGTAAAGATTTTCAGTTTCAGATACTACTCGTCTCTTAGTCCGTATGCCCTTCGCTGGATGACCCTGATCTTGTTGTTCAGCTCTTCGACAAATCCCAGCGACACTTTGTTCTCCGGCTTGCTATAGGCAGCAATGCCCTCCCAGTGCTTCTCGATCATTTTCGCAAACTTCTCATAGGGCTTCAAACGCTGCCACTTGAGCGCCTGTTTCCCGTTGTCGAAGAACCGCCTCGCCCAGCCTTCGGTCTGATCACTCCACAACTGCCCAAAGGACTCCTGAGATAGGCCGCATTGAGCCGCTTATTGGCCTTAAGCAGCTTCTTTGAGCGCCTTCCGTCCATCCAGAGTGAGATTCTCACGGTTCGATAAGAGCGTATACTTCTGCCCTTTGATGTACGAACGGTCTTCCCCCGACAGCCGTGCATATTCCGTCTTGCGCACTTTATCCAGCGCATCTCCCAGATGCCTGATCACATGGAATTTGTCATAGAGGATCGCAGCCCCGGGAGCATTCTTTCCTGTTGATCTCTCAAATGCCTTCCACATGTCCATGACCGCCAACCGTATCTTCCCTGCCTTCTT
>JAHFEQ010000104.1 GCA_023248395.1 Nitrospirota bacterium | reverse complement strand
TATACCTCAAGAAGTGTTGGAAAAGATATTCCTCCCATTTTATACCACAAAGCCCCGTGGTACGGGGATGGGGCTGGCCCTTGTGCATAAGATTATCCTGGCCCATGGAGGCAGCATTACTGCTGAGAGTAAAGAGGAGGCTGGGACAACCTTCAGGATTTATTTACCATGGCTACAATCCTTATAGTAGAAGATAATGAATCAATGGCAAGGATGCTGAACCAGACCCTTGCGTCAGAGGGATACAGGATATTTCTCTCTACGGACAAACCGGATGGCATAGAGAAAATCCAAAAGGAGAACATCGACCTTGTGCTGAGTGACCTCCGGCTTCCCTCAGGGACAGGTCTCGATATATTGCAGGCGGCAAGGGAGCAGAGTCCTTTTATTCCGGTAATCCTGATGACTGCCTATGGGACTATTGAGGACGCTGTACAGGCTGTTAAAGAAGGGGCCTATGATTTCATAACCAAACCCTTTGATCCGGAGCATTTGCTGTTACTAATAGGACGGGCCCTTGAAAAGCAGCGTCTGTTGACAGAAAACCTCATCCTTCGGGAAGGAAGGGGTAAGGATGCACCGGTACTCATAGGGAATGGCCCAAAATTTCTGGAGGCCCTGAACTTGGCACATCGGGTAGCGCCGAGTAAGGCCACTGTATTATTATTGGGAGAGAGTGGCACAGGAAAAGAGATATTTGCAAAGACCATTCACTATCTGAGTCTCTGCAAAGATGGACCCTTTGTAGCCATAAATTGTGCCGCTATCCCTAAGGAACTCCTGGAGAGTGAGCTCTTTGGTCATGAGAGGGGTGCTTTCACCGGCGCCACAGAAAAGAGGATAGGTAAGTTTGAACTTGCGAATAAGGGGACGATCTTTCTTGATGAGATTGGAGAGATGGATCTTGGCCTGCAGGCTAAGCTCTTACGCGTACTGCAGGGGGAGGAGATAGAGCGTGTCGGTGGAAGTAAGAAGATACAGATAGAGACAAGGATCATCGCCGCAAGCAACAGAGACCTTAAGGCTTCTATCAGGGAGAAGACCTTCAGGGAAGACCTTTACTATCGTCTTAGCGTCTTTCCTATCACCTTACCGTCACTGCGCGAACGGAGGGAGGATATATCATTACTCGTATTCCACTTTATCTCCCTCTATAACAAAGAGCTTAAGAAGCATGTACATGACATATCAAAGTCAGCAATGGAGTTACTGATTCAACAACCATGGAAGGGGAATATCCGGGAGCTTGAGAATTGTATCGAGCGGGCAATGATCCTTTGTGATGGAACCACAGTATTGCCTGAACATCTCGGATTAGTGGATGTCAAAATAAAGGAATCGGATACACTGGAAGGTGGACTATCTGAAATAGCGGCTGCCGCCATAAGGACTGTTGAGATGCGTGCCATCAAATCAATTTTAGAGCTGACCAAGGGTAATAAGAGCAGGGCTGCTGAAATTTTAAAGGTTAGTTATAAAACCCTGTTGACAAAGATAAAGGAGTATGATATTTAATAAACATCTTTCGATTTATTCCTTCCAACCGTTAAGGACTGGATCTAAATAGCAACCTAAAAATCTTAGCGGACTTTCCTTGTACTCTCTAACAGCATTTGTCATTTGTCACCTGAACCTGGGGCCCATTAAATTGGGCAACTACGGTCAGCTGCGGAACAAGAATGTCCCGCCTATCGATTGAAACATTCATGAGTCAGAGCTCACAAAGGAGCATAAAAATAGGCTGTAGTCGCAGGCTTTAGCCTGCGTTCCATGATGGCGCAACCTGAAGGTTGCGACTACACATAGAGAATGGAATTTTCGGATGAACAATAGAGGTGTTACATTCCTGGAGCTTATAGTGGTGCTGGCCATCATTGGCATCCTCTCTGCCCTTGCAGTGCCTGACCTGTCCGCATTCACAGGCAAACTGTATCTTGAAACGGCAGTAAGGGGTGTCTCAACAAATCTCCGCGAGATGAAGATGCGGGCCACCCTTGACCGGAGTAATTATACAATATATTTCGATCCTGCCAATAATTCGTATGATCTGCCCGGATGGAGATTTTCCCTCCCTGTGGGAATCAGATTCGGTTTTGGCCCCGGAGTACTCGGACCTCCGGCAAACCCGGGACAGACGCCAGATGCAGACGGGGTCACATTCCCATCCAATAAAGCAACCTTCTACGCTCTGGGGAGCAACAGTATCGGTACAATTTACATAACCAATGATGACCACCTGACGATGGCGATAAGTATGTCTATTACAGGGAGGGTAAAGATATGGCGATGGGACGGAGCAACGTGGATCTGAGGGAACATGGCTTCACCCTTATCGAGGTAATGACTGCCCTGACTATATTCTCTATCGGGGTAATGAGTATCATAGGGATGTTCATCATGGGTGAGAAGGGAATTGCTGGTGGCAATCGGTCGTTCACTGCGGTGCAGACTGCCAGGGCTCAGATGGAGTTGTTGAGGAACTCTGCTGTGCAAAGTCCCACAAGCGATGTCTGCTCTACGCCCTCAACATCCACCATCCAGTGTGTGTGGTCGGTAATGAAAGATACACCTGAAGAAGGTCTTTCCACTCTGCAGGTTATTACCACATGGTATGAAGGGGACAAAGAGAGGCAACTTGTCCTCACATCGCTTAGATTTGACGGAAATGATTAAACAAGACGACTTCGTAAAAAATCCATCTGCGGCGTTGCGCTGCATCCTTCGTCATTGCGGCGTACCTAAAAGTACGCCTCATTCCTCAGGATTTGCGCGCCTTGCATATGGAGCTTTTTACGAAGTCGTCCACTTCCGAAACTTTTTACGAGGTTATCAAAAGTAGCTATGAATAAGAATTCCTATAAGGGCTATACTCTATTAGAGTTTTTAATAGCCATGACTATTGCCACCTTTGCAACCCTTGTCATCACAAAATTCTTTATAACAGAACACCGTATCTACACCGTACAGGAGGCCAGGGCGGAGATGCATCAAACCCTGCGGGGGGCTTTAAATATGTTTACCCATGAATTGATATTGGCAGGATATGGCCTCCCCCCTGGAATAGAGGGGATAACCAGATTTGATAACGATGAGATCGAGTTCAGGACAAATCTGAGAAATGTTACATCTTCCCTCTCATCGGATGCCGCTGCTAATCAAAATACTCTTGCTGTCCGGGCTGGTACTGGAAGCTCTTTTGAAATGGGTGATCTAATTATCATCTGTGGTAATATTGATACCGGTAAATGTGAGGAACATACCCTCTTAAAAAATGGTACGAATACTTCCATGACTATAACGCCCCCTCTCTGGACTGCATTTCCAACCGGCAGCCGGATCGATCTTATCAATACAATATCTTATCGATATCACAAGACTAAGAGGGAATTACAGAGAAAGATAGACAGGGGAAACTGGGAGGCCGTAGCAGAAAATATAGCAGAGGATGGGCTGCTAATATCTTACAGAGACCAGAACAATAATACGCCTGCTCACTCATCCGATATACGCCGCATAGACATAACCCTTACAGTAGAAAGCTTCAGAAGGGATGCCTATTTTCAGAATAACAATGGTTACAGGAGGGCAGATGCGACATCTACGATCATACTTCGAAATTCTTTATAGCCATGACGGAGTAATGATGTTGATGACCCTCCTCTTTCTTCTACTCCTCACCATACTGGGGACATCCTCTCTCTACCTTGCATTTAGCGAGGTTGTGATTGCCAAAAGTATTGAGGCTGATGCGAGGGCCTTTTATACAGCCGAATCAGGAATAGAGCAGGCCCTTTACTGGTTTAACAATCCTGACAGATTCCCCGGCACCCCGGAAGATTTTTTCAGGAGGCGCAAGCTCAATCATACGTCGTTCTTTGACGACGATGGGGTAAGTCAGTATACCGGAATAGAGCAGAGTCCTGACCTTGCCTACTCAATGCAGGATACTGATTTAAAAGTCTATGGTCCCACAATACCAGGGGCACTTTGTACAGTAGAAAGTTCAGGTATCTCAGGAAGGATAAGAAGGACAGTAACCGCAGAGCTATTTGAAGATGCGCCGGATGTAAAAATCCTTAGAGGCTCATGGCGGGCAGATTAAAGAAGATCCCCATTATGTAACCTACTTCATATCTATGAAATCAATTCCATAGTTTAGCGATCCTCCCCAAAATCAAATCCCTTAATTATCCTATAGTTATACCCTGGCACTTTCATTGCGTATCTCTTCATTTATAATACGTGGAGAAATCGCAATGAAGG
>JAHFEQ010000103.1 GCA_023248395.1 Nitrospirota bacterium | reverse complement strand
CCCTTCGGAGGACATGAGGATACCATGACGGTTGGTTCATTTGAAGAAGGAAAAAGCCCCTATGGCCTCTATGATATGAGCGGGAATGTCTGGGAATGGGTCGATGACTATTATCTTCCCCATCCAGGCTCTGATTTTGTAAGTCCTGAATTTGGTACAAAATACCGACTGTTAAAGGGAGGTTCCTGGATGAATTGTATGTATTACAGTTGCGGTATATCTGCACCCGTCTATAACAGGGCCTTCTTTGATTCCTCCACAAAGAATAACAGCCTTGGTTTCAGGTGCGCAAAGGGGGTGGATTAGGGTGATCTATTATCTGATTCTTGCCCTCTTTTTGTTCTCCTGTTCCGGAAAGGGGACCCCGAATGATATGGTCTATATCCCTTTTGGTGAGTTTATCATGGGGAGCGAGGATATGGATACAGAGGGCTTTGCGAAAGAGTTCGGGGTAAAGAAAGAAGGCTTCTATGAAGATGCCAAACCGCAGAGGAGAGTCTTGCTTAAGGCCTTTTATATCGATCAGTATGAGGTGACCCACAGACAGTATAAGGCCTTTATTGTTGCTACGGGAACTCCTCCTCCCCCGGAATGGACAGGAGGTCAATATCCTAAGGGTAAGGATGATCATCCTGTTACAGAAGTGACCTGGTTCGATGCCCATGCCTACTGTTCCTGGGCCGGAAAGAGGCTTCCTACAGAAGAGGAGTGGGAAAAGGCCGCGAGGGGACCTGACGGGAATATATATACCTGGGGTAATGAGTACAAAGAGGGGAAGGCGAACCTTGATCATCAAGAGGTCACAATGCCTGTGGGCAGTTATAAGACAGACAAGAGCTACTATGGTGTATATGACATGGGGGGGAATGTAACGGAGTGGGTAGATGCCTGGTATGAACCTTACCCCGGGAGTAAGGCCAGTAACAATGACTTCGGAAGGAAATACAGGGTATTGCGTGGCGACTCAGGTGGGGCCATGGGGCACTACAACCTCGGCAAGATCTTTGCGCGTGCCTCATTCAGACAATATAACGATCCTTATGGGGCTGCGGAGGATGGCGGTTTCAGGTGTGCAAAATCGGCTGAAGGTGGATAAACACAGACTCTTACTCATCTTATGCCTGATATGCATCGTGACGATATTGGGATGTCATAAACTACCCAGGAATATGGCCCTCGTGCCAGAAGGGGAGTTTACAATGGGTGAGACTGGTAATGGATCTGAGAAAAAGGTATTTCTCAAGGCCTTCTATATAGACAAATTTGAGGTAACAAACGGAGAGTACAGGCAGTTTGTTGATAAAACAAGATACCGGGAGCCGAGGGACTGGGCGCTTTTGGGTTACAGGGAGGATAGGAAGGAATACCCCGTTGTCTATGTGAACTTTGAAGACGCCACGGAATATTGTAAGTGGTCCGGCAAGAGGTTGCCTACAGAGGAGGAGTGGGAGAAGGCGGCCCGTGGAACCGATGGGCAGATATATCCCTGGGGCAATGAGTTTGACAGAGGGAAGGCCAATACAAGCCTTTCCGGCATCGTTGGAACTGTCAGGGTGGGCTCTTATAAAGGGGGTAAAAGCCCCTATGGCCTTTATGACGTAGCCGGAAATGTATGGGAATGGACAAGCTCAAACTATAACGAAAAGAGCAAGACTGTCAAGGGAGGTTCGTGGGGACTCAGCCATAAATTAGCAAAGGCATTCGCGCGCACTGGATATGATCAGAATACACGGATAAATAATCTTGGTTTCAGATGTGCCAAAGATAAGTAGAAGGGCAACAGATATGGGATACAGAATAGCCAGACAATTTGGTCTCAAGGTTACTCCGCTTAGAAATTTACGGGGTCATCGTAAGCATCACACCCTTTTTATAGCCTTCCTCATCTTCGCTTTGGTTACCGTATGCGACAGTGGAGTCGGCGGGACGGCCTCTGCCCTCACAGAGGGCCGCTCTCATTATCACCATAAGATTAATAAGGATGTAATAGACGAAATACAGAGGGCCAGGTTAACAAGACGCTACGGTGATCTTACGAACAAACCCGTAGTTTGTGATTGTGAAGACAGGAATAATGACCAAATCACCCAGATTGTAATACATTCTACCCATGTGGGTTCCTCGTTTCAAAAAGTAGTCAACAATTCCCTTACAAATTGCGCCTTTGCTCATTACTATATTGACCGGGACGGGACAGTCATCCAGCGTTTCAAAGATTTACGGGTAGCCCCTCATACCCGGTCCATTGATGATGCCGTGAATCAATCCTCGATCGGGATTGAGATGTATTCGACCACGACCCAGGAAAGGTCTCGCGAACCTTTCACTTTCAGGCAACAAGAAGCATTAGTATTATTAACGGCAAAATTAATAAATACATACCGCATCCGTATCGATCGGGTATTCAGACATGCAGAATATTCACCCCTTGTGGACTGTTCAACAATACCAAAAAGCTACAATGGAAATTGCCATGAGTACGTAAATGATCACCGGGATCCCTATGGATGGACAGATAAGGATTGGAAGAAATTTCTGAACAGGTTCCGGCCTCTCGAGATCATTAAGTCAGGGACAGGGAGTGGTACTATAAACTGCCCTGGCGTTCCGGGAATCCCCGGCAAAAATCTTCCCACGGACTGCTCAGGTACTATTTTTATTACCAACCCTGTTCGCAGCAGCGCCCATGTGACCTTGATGGCTGCACCAGATTTAGGTTCCACTTTTACCGGCTGGAGTGGGGACTGCACAGGCACTGAAGCGTGCACAGTCACGATGGACTCAAATAGAGCAGTCACTGCCACTTTTGATAAAACCGCCGGGAATAAAGCAATATCGATAACTGGGGCCACTGAGTAATCGCGAGTCCCGATCCAGATGTAATTATGATATGAATTCAGAACAGATGCTGAGAAGGGCTGACTTCATACTTTCAAGGGATTTTTAAAAGCATACTTTTAAGTGATTGAATATCTTCAACCATAGTGTTATATATAAATATATTTTTATGATAGATTATGGGCTAAAGAGGGGGGACTATAGGGTAGAGGGAAGGATAATACAAAAATTCAGAACTCCGGCATCCTCAAAAAGCATTTGAAGATTGAAGAACACCGCATGGGATATTAATTTGCAGAACAAAAGGGTGAAGGATACAAATAGGGAAAGGGGTTAATAGAATGCCTTTACGCACAGCAGACGCTATTTGGGAAGGGAATCTGAAAGATGGCAAGGGCCGTATGAAACTGGGGAGCGGCGCTTTTGAAGGGGCGTATTCTTTTTCTTCACGATTTGAAGAGGGTGCAGGCACCAACCCGGAGGAGCTAATAGGCGCCGCCCTTGCAGGCTGCTTTTCCATGGCCCTGGCTCACGGGCTTGCCCAGTCAGGTTACTCACCAAAACGTATTTCTACAAAGGCCAGTGTCAAAATTGAAAAGGTCGGAGAAGGTTTTAAAATTACTTCCATAGTTCTCAATACTGAGGCTGAAGTTCCAGGGATAGAGGAACAGATCTTCATGGAAAAGGCTGAAATCACAAAAAAGACATGTCCCGTATCTCAAGCCTTGACTGGTACGGAGATTAAACTGCAGACTAAGCTGAATAAGAAATAGAATCATCCAGAATCCCCCCTAACCCCTCTTTGCAAAGGGGGGGCACAAGTACTCAAGTCATCCCTGAAGAAGTAAAGAAGTAAAGAGGAATCGCTATGAAAAAACCTTTGGCAAGAAAAATGATAGAAGAGCATATCGTCTCAGGGAAGTGGGCATTGGGTTCTGAGATTGGCATAAAGATAGACCAGACCCTCACGCAGGATGCCACCGGGACTCTGGCATATCTTGAGCTTGAGGTGATCGGCATAGAGCATGTGAAGACAGAGCTCTCGGTGAGCTATGTGGATCATAATCTTCTCCAAACAGATTTCAAGAATGCGGATGATCACCGCTTTTTGCAGTCTGTGGCCCAGAGGTATGGGATCTATTTTTCTCCGCCTGGAAACGGGGTCTCTCACCAGGTGCATCTGGAGAGGTTTGGTGTTCCGGGTAAGACCCTCCTTGGCTCTGATAGTCACACATCCACAGGGGGTGGACTTGGCATGATCGCCATCGGGGCAGGTGGCCTTGATGTCGCCCTGGCGATGGCAGGGGAGCCATTCTACCTTCAGACTCCAAAGGTATTCGGGGTAAAACTCCGGGGAAAGCTTCCACCCTGGGTGTCTGGCAAGGATGTTATCCTTGAGATGCTCCGGAGACACTCGGTAAAGGGCGGGGTTGGAAAGA
>JAHFEQ010000102.1 GCA_023248395.1 Nitrospirota bacterium | reverse complement strand
AGAGTATTGCCTTGATGATGCAGAGATAGGGATATTTGCATATGGGGTCTCTGCCAAGTCTGCCAAGTTTGCTGTAAGAGAGCTTAGGAAAAACGGGATAAAGGCAGGGCTTCTGAGACCTCTGACGATCTGGCCGTTTCCGGACAGTGCTGTAGAGGAGCTGGCATCCCGCGTAAAGACTATTATCGTACCAGAGATGAATATGGGACAGATTGTAAATGAGGTGGAGAGGGCCGCACATGGTCAATGTGAGGTGAAAGGGATCTTCAGGGTAGATACCGAACCGATCAAACCTGTCCAGATTATAGAATGCATTACAGGAAATGGTTCAAAGCCCTCTGCCCCGGGCTCAAAGATGGCAGAGATGATGGTTGAGAGAGATATGTTAGATGGATAATGGGTTATGTGTTATGTGTAATTTGTAATGAGCGATTGGAGGAAACAAGGATGAGTACACCGGCGGAAGAGATAAGGCCTTTAGCAAAGAAGAAAAAGAAGGTACCTTTTGACTATTCCAAATATGTGAGAGGTGGCAAGCTTCCTCACATATGGTGTCCTGGATGTGGACATGGAATTGTACTGAAATGCCTTCTTCGTGCTATTCAGACTACAGGTATGTCAAAGGATGACATTGCACTGGTCTCTGGAATCGGCTGTTCCAGCAGAACCCCAGGTTATGTAGACTTTAATACCCTCCATACCCTACATGGAAGGGCCCTTGCCTATGCTACAGGATTAAAGCTGGCGAAACCGAGGCTAAAGGTCATCGTGACGACCGGAGATGGAGATGCACTTGCAATAGGTGGGAATCACTTTATTCATGCCTGCCGGAGAAACATGGACATGACCATCCTCGTGTATAATAATTCGATATATGGAATGACAAGCGGACAGTCGTCTCCTACAACCCCTCTGGGAAAGATATCCACCACTGGTCGTTATGGTAATATAGAACCTCCCTTTGATGCATGTTCGCTTGCCCAGGCTGCCGGCGCTACTTTTGTTGCCAGAGGGACTGCATTCCACTTCCAGGAGTTAGAGAAGGTCATATACGAGGCTATCATGCACAAAGGGACCTCAGTTGTAGATGTAATAGATGCCTGTCCAACCTACTATGGCAGGTTCAATAAGTATAAGACCCCTACTGAGATGATGGAGAAGATCGAAAAAGAAGGGACAGTCTCTGTAAAGTCGGCTGAAAAATTGTCACCCGAAGAGCTTCAGGGAAAGCTGCTTAGGGGAGTGCTCTATAAGTCTGAGAGGACAGAGTATTGTGAAGGATATAGTAATCTGGTTACAGCAGTTCAGGCGAAGAAATAAAAGGGTGTAGCCGCAACCTTTAGGTTGCGTTTTTTCGCACTTTGGCATTATGAAAGGGAATAGCATGGGTTACAGATACGAATTAAGATTCAGTGGCTCAGGCGGCCAGGGTATGATTACTGCGGGCATAATAATAGCTGAGGCCGCTGCAATATACGATGGAAAGAAGGCTGTACAGAGCCAGTCATATGGTCCGGAGTCAAGAGGCGGGGCATCGAAGGCTGAGGTAATCATCAGCGATGAGGATATTGATTATCCCAAAGCAACCTCGATTGATGCCATGTTAGCCCTTACTCAGGAGGCCTGTACAAAGTACTATACAGATATAAAAAGCGGGGGTGTCCTCTTAATAGACTCTGATGAGGTAAAAAAGATACCGACAGGAGATTTTAAGGTATATTCATTTCCTATTATTTCAACAGCGAGTAATGTGCTCGGAAAAGAGATAGTAGCCAATATCATCTCACTTGGGCTAATCACTGAAATCACAAGGATAGTATCCCATGAGGCCATAGAAAAGGCAGTGCTTTCACGTGTTCCGGCAGCCTTCTTAGACCTGAACAAAAAGGCCCTTCATACAGGATTTGAAAAGGGCGCAACCCTCAAGCCGGTTTAAACAGCCTTCAGAAAATCAAGTACCACCTAATTGAACCTGGCAGGGTCTTCAAAAATGAAACCGTGCGCAGCATCGTCAATGATAATAAGCCTGGCATTTGGGATGCCAGCAGCCAGTTCCTCAGCTAACTTCACAGGCGTCAATATATCCTCCCTGCCGGTGACTACCAGGGTTGGTGCGGTGATCTGATGCAGGCGGTTCAGACCGTTATAGTGCAAAAAGGCCTGGACCTGGCCTTCAAGCCCTTCCGGGGGGTGGGGAAAGGGAGGGTTCAGGAAGTTACTAATCGCGGCATTCACCTGCCCCTCATTTTCAAAGAATCTGTCAGAAAAGCCCCAAAGGAAGAAGTTCCTGACCACCATCTCAGGATTGACCCCTTCCTGAAACATCCTCATCAGCAGTTTAGTCCTGTCCAGGCCAATGGGGTTCAGTCTGGCATATGATGCGGCAAGTGCAAGGCCCTTAACGCGTTCCGGATATCTAATGGCAAGCTCCTGGGCGATAAGACCGCCCATGGAGTAGCCAAGAATATGTGCCCTGTTGATTCCGATGGCCTCCATAAGCCCTGCGGTATCATCAGCCATCTGCTCTATGGTATAAGGCGGTTTTGTAGTGTCTGTGCGGCCTATACCGCGGTTATCAAAGACGATCACCTTATAACTCTCTGCAAAGAAGGGTATCTGCTGTGCCCATCCGGTTATGTCGAAGATTCCATGTATAAGCACGAGGGGCTCCCCTTCCCCATGAACCTCATAATACATATTGATGTCACGAACCCTGATTGTTGGCGAATAAAAATTAATCAAGGAACACAGGGGTAATAATTAAATTTTTCTTTGTGACCTCTGTGTCTTTGTGGTTTTAAAAAGGGGTTTCGAGTGAGGCGGCAGAAGATTCTCCCTGCGAAGATTACCCGTCCCGGCATATCCAAGGCCTATTTAAGAAGGAGGCTTTTTCACCTTCTGGACCAAAGGCAGAAATGTAAGGCCCTATATGTCAGCGGGCCTCCAGGCGCAGGAAAGACGACCCTCGTCAGCAGTTATGTTGAATCGAGGGATATTCCCTGCCTCTGGTATCAGGTGGACTCAGGTGACAAGGACCCGGCGACATTCTTCCACCACTGTGGTCTTGCTGCAAAGTGCCTCTCTCCTGGAAAACGAAAGGCCTTGCCCCACTTTACCCCCGAATACCTGAGCGGCCTTGCAACCTTCACAAGGAACTTCTTTGGCGAACTCTTCCAGCGAATGTCATCCCCCTCTCTCCTGGTCCTGGACAACTTTCAGGAGGCGTCAGGCGATCCGGAGTTCCTTTCATGAATATCTGTGCCTGCTGTGTGAGTCTCTTATGGCCCTGAAAAAAGGGGATAATGATGTTTTTGCGGAGACGTTCAGAGGGGCCATGGTCCTGAGCAGGGCTAACAGTATCCCATTCTTTGGATATCTCTGTCTCCCCTCTGCTGCCCTCCTCTGTGCAAAGGCCCTTGAGGCAGGCATTGAGGTTGAGTATGTAAAAAAGTTGGTCCGGCTGAATAGCCTGACATCATTTTACACCCCCGACACTGGTATTGAAGAATAGCCCTGGCCATTAAAGGTCTATACCCTTGGCCGGTTCGAGATATGGAAGGATGAACAAAGGATTGAGTTTCCGGGGAAGGTCCAGAAAAAGACCCTGTCCCTGTTGAAAATACTCATAGCAATGGGGGGTAAAGACATACCAGAGGAGAGTATCATCGATGCCCTCTGGCCTGACGCAGAAGGGGATCTTTCCCATCACTCCTTTACGACTCCCCTTACCGGTTGCGCATGCTCCTCGGAAGCGATAAGGCAATCCTCTATAAGAACAACTGTCTTACCCTGGATCAGCAGCGCTGCTGGGTGGATATCCTGGGTTTTGACCACCTCATAAATGGGGCCGAAGGGGTAACAAATAAGGGGGACAGGGGCATTCAACTGACGAATAAGGCTCTAAGCATGTATAAAGGCCATTTCCTCTCAGGCGATGTCAGGGAGCCGTGGACCATGTCACGGCGTGAGAATCTAAGGAATAAATTTGTCCGGTCCATCAGCAGGCTGGGTCAGCATCTCGAAGAAACGGAAGAGTTTGATCAGGCGATTGACTCTTATAATAAAGGGATCGAGATAGACGAACTTGCAGAAAGGCTATATCAACGCCTCATGCTCTGCCACCAACGCTCAGGCAACCGTACCGAGGCCATAAAAACCTACAAGAGATTAAAGACCCTCCTCGCCAGCCACCTCGGCATCGAACCATCACGAGAGACCGAGGCCATCTATAGAACCCTCCTGACGAAGTAAAAAGTAAAAAAATCCGTAAAAAGTAAAAATATTTCTAAAAAACCCCCCAATCCGTGAACAATCCGTGAACTGTGGTGTGGTAGAGTGCTCCTCATAATGCTTAAAATAGCACTATTGGGAATAGATAACTTAATGAATAGTATTTGCAACTTAAACCAACT
>JAHFEQ010000062.1:10216-11906 GCA_023248395.1 Nitrospirota bacterium | reverse complement strand
CTCTAAAAGAGATCATAAAGATGACCTTAATGGTTTATAATGACAAGATAGAGGGGGGCCGGCATCAGAAGATCGCAGAGGGGGTACTTGAATTCCTTAAGGAGAGACTGAATACCCTCCTTGTGACAGAGGGGTATCGGTATGATTGCGTGAGGGCAGTGCTATCAACAATGTTTGATGACCCCTATGACTCGTTTCTCAGGATCAGCGCCCTTGATAATCTCCGGAAGAGGCCGGAGTTTGAATCCCTTACAATATCTTTTAAACGGGTCATGAATATCATACCCCCTGACTTTATCGGGGAGGTCAGCGAAGGGTTGCTTAAAGAGGCGGAAGAGAGAGACCTCTATAAGGCCTATAGGGATGTAAAAGATAAAGTACTTTCTTACAGGGGTAGACATGATTATGAAAATGCCTTTGCCTCTATCGCTGAACTTAAATCTAAGGTAGACCTCTTTTTTGATAAGGTGCTCGTCATGGATAAGGATATGGGCCTGAGGAATAACAGGCTGGCTCTTTTAAATGAATTGAAGGAACTATTCCTGACGTTGGCCGATTTTACGCAGATCGTGGTGGAGGGGTAATGCTTTATCACAGCCTCATAGACGCCATTGGGAATACGCCGATGGTAGAGATAAAGGGTCTGAACCCGAATAAAGACATAAAGGTCTATGCAAAACTTGAGGGGTTTAATCCTACCGGCAGCGTTAAGGACAGGATCGCCAAATATATGATAGAGAAGGCTGAAGAGGCAGGTCTTCTCACAAAAGATAAGATACTCCTTGAACCTACCAGCGGTAACACCGGAATCTCATTAGGGATGATCGCAAAGATAAAGGGCTATAAACTGGTTGCCGTGATGCCAGAGAGTATGAGCATAGAGAGGCGGGAGATCCTTAAAGCATACGGTGTGGAGATTGTCTTATCCCCAGGCGACCAGGGGACCAATGGGGCCATCCGGGTGGCCCATGAGATGCTGAAGGAGAATCAAAACTATATCATGCTGGATCAGTACAGTAACCCTAATAATCCGGGGGCACACTATGAGACGACGGCCGTCGAGATATTAAGGGATGTCCGGGAGCCCATCGATTATTTTGTAGCAGGCCTCGGCACAGGCGGTACACTCATGGGCGCTGGTCAGAGGTTAAAGGAGCATAATCCCATGACCCGGATTATCGCAGTCCAGCCCTATCCAAAGAGTGGTCTTCAGGGGCTCAGGAGCCTCTTAGAGGGGTACACACCTCCCATACTCGATATCAGGAAACTGGATGGCAGTGAGTTTTGCAAGGATGAGGATGCCTTCAGGATGGTCAAGGAGCTCGCAGACAAAGAGGGGATATTTGCCGGCATCTCTTCCGGGGCCGTCATGTGCCATGTCCTGAAGATTGCCGGAAAGATGAAGGGGGGAGTCATTGTCACACTCTTACCGGATGGAGGGTGGAAATACGTCAGTGAACATCTCTGGACAGAGGATGTTAAGATAATCAGTGAGAAGATACAGGGACCATTATGGTAAACACGAGGATATCTTTATGACTATCAAGAAATATGTTTACTTCTTTGGCGCGGGCAGGGGAGAAGGCCGTGGCGACATGAAAGACCTGCTTGGGGGGAAAGGGGCAGGGTTGGCAGAGATGACCAATCTTGGGATCAGGGTCCCGTCAGGGTTTACTATAACCACAGAGGC
>JAHFEQ010000062.1:0-10116 GCA_023248395.1 Nitrospirota bacterium | reverse complement strand
CGGGCAGGGGAGAAGGCCGTGGCGACATGAAAGACCTGCTTGGGGGGAAAGGGGCAGGGTTGGCAGAGATGACCAATCTTGGGATCAGGGTCCCGTCAGGGTTTACTATAACCACAGAGGCATGTGTCGAATATTACAAAAATAGTGAGGCCTACCCTCAGGGGATGTGGGATCAAGTGCTTGAGAATCTGAGGAGGGTAGAGGAGGCCATGGGTTTCAAGTTTGGAGATATTAATAATCCCCTCCTTGTCTCTGTGAGGTCAGGGGCCAAAGTCTCCATGCCCGGGATGATGGATACGGTATTGAATGTCGGTCTCAATGATAAGACCGTTCAGGGGCTTGCCAGGAAGGCCAATAATGAGAGATTTGCCTATGATGCCTACCGGCGTTTTATGACGATGTTTGGAAGTGTGGTCATGGAGATTGAGCGGGGAAAGTTTGAGGAGATCCTGCAGGAGAAGAAAGATGAGATCAGGGTAAAACAGGATACAGAACTGGATGCCGCAGCGCTCAGGGATGTCGTGGCAAGATACAAAAAACTTGTTAAGAAAGAGGCGGGTAAAGATTTTCCAATGGATCCCTTAGAGCAGTTGATGATGGCGATTAATGCGGTCTTTAATTCATGGAATGCAGCGAGGGCCATTACCTATAGGAAGATACACAACCTTCCTCATGATATGGGTACAGCAGCCAATGTAGTGGCCATGGTATTCGGAAATATGGGAGAGACCTCAGGGACCGGAGTGGCATTTACCAGGGACCCAAGCACCGGAGAGAAGAGATTCTTTGGCGAGTGCCTGATGAATGCGCAGGGTGAGGATGTGGTTGCCGGCATCAGGACGCCGTTTCCTATTGAAGAGCTGAAAAAGATAGTGCCGCAGGCCTACGATGAGCTGGTCGATATCTATCAGAAATTAGAGAAACATTACAGGGATATGCTCGATATTGAATTCACCATCCAGGAAGGGACCCTCTACATGCTGCAGACACGGACCGGGAAGAGGACTGCGGCCTCTGCCCTGAAGATCGCCGTAGATATGGTTGGAGAGGGGCTTATCGATCAGGAGATGGCGATCCTGAGGATCAATCCTGACCAGTTGGATCAACTCCTCCATCCGATGATTGACCCGGATGCCAGGATAAAGGTGGTTGCGAAGGGCCTCCCCGCCTCTCCCGGCGCTGCGGTGGGCCGTGCTGTCTTTACGGCAGAGGATGCGGAGCGGTCTGTGCGGGAGGGGGAGCGGTGCGTCCTTGTCAGGATGGAGACATCGCCTGAGGACATTGGGGGGATGCATGCTGCTGAGGGGATATTGACCTCACGGGGCGGGATGACCTCTCATGCCGCCGTTGTCGCGCGGGGCATGGGAAGGCCTTGTGTCGCCGGGTGCAGCGATATACAGGTCAAGGAGAAGGAGAAGTATTTCAGGGTGAATGACCAGATCATCCGGGAAGGGGACTATATCACACTCAATGGCTCAACAGGCGAGGTGATTGTTGGCGAGGTGGCCCTGATAAAACCAAAACTGAGTGAGAGTTTCTCCACGATGATGAAATGGGTGGACAAGATACGGAGGCTTAAGGTCCGCACCAACGCAGATACCCCGTATGATGCCCAGGTCGCGAGGGATTTTGGCGCTGAAGGGATCGGGCTCTGCAGAACAGAGCATATGTTTTTCGAACCCAATCGGGTGAAGGCCGTTCGGGAGATGATCTTATCTGAAGATATCGAGGGGAGAAAAAAGGCGCTCACAAAACTATTGCCGATGCAGAAGGGGGACTTTATAGAGATATTCAGGATCATGAAGGGGCTTCCAGTGACGATAAGACTGCTCGACCCGCCGCTCCACGAGTTCCTTCCGCACACAGATCAGGAGATAGAAGAGCTCTCTCAGGAGATGGGGGTCCCTCCGGATCGATTGATGGCAAAGAATAAGACCCTGTTTGAGTTCAATCCCATGTTAGGACACAGGGGGTGCAGACTCGGGATCACCTATCCGGAGATCTATGAGATGCAGGCGAGGGCCATCTTTGAGGCGGCCTGTGAGCTGGAGTGCGAGGGGGTAAAGGTTGTCCCTGAGGTGATGATCCCTCTTGTGGGATATCCAAAGGAGCTTGCAACCTTAAAGGAGATGGTGGACCGGGTAGCGGGAGAGGTGATGAAGTCTTACAAGGTCAGGATAAAGTATCAGATTGGGACGATGATAGAGCTGCCACGGGCAGCCCTGGTAGCCGATGAGATCGCAAGGCATGCCGAGTTCTTTTCATTCGGGACCAATGATCTGACACAGACGACCCTTGGGCTTAGCAGAGATGACTCTGGAAAGTTCTTACCCTTCTATGTTGAAAAGGGCATATTTGAGGTGGACCCCTTTGTCTCTCTGGATCAGGAGGGGGTAGGCCAATTAGTGAAGATTGGAATAGAGAAGGGGCGCTCAACAAAGTCAACCCTAAAGGTGGGCATCTGCGGTGAACATGGGGGAGATCCAAAGTCCATAGAGTTCTGCTACAGGGTTGGAATGGATTATGTGAGTTGTTCACCTTATCGTGTCCCGATTGCGAGATTTGCTGCGGCGCAGGCGGTGCTGAGGAATAAGAAATAAGTAGAAGCCCAATAAATTGGGCAACTACGACGGGATTTACGAGTATGCCCCAGGATGAAAAATACATGCGCATGGCCCTGGTCCTTGCCAGGAAGGGGGTTGGCCGGACAAGCCCGAATCCGGTGGTGGGCGCTGTCATCGTCAAAGACGGGGCGGTTATAGGCACAGGCTATCACAAAGGTCCGGGTCAATTACATGCGGAGGCCGTCGCGATACAGGATGCCGGCCCTGAGGCAAAGGGGGCAACACTCTATATCAATCTTGAGCCATGTTGTCATACGGATAAGAGAACCCCGCCATGCACGAAGGAGATCATAAAATCTCAGATAGGCCGTGTCGTCATTGGCATGGATGACCCTAATCCCATGGTCAATGGCCGTGGGGTAAGAGAGCTCCTGGATGCAGGCATACAGGTAGAGAAGGGGCTTCTGTTTCAGGAGGCCTTAAAGTTGAATGAGATCTACTCTAAATTTATCACTACGAATACCCCCTTTGTTATTTTAAAGACCGCCTCCAGTCTGGATGGGAAGATTGCCCTGCCGTCTGGTGAATCGAGGTGGCTTACAGGCGAGATGGCCCGCAGGTATGTCCATCGGCTCAGGGCTATGGTGGATGCGGTCCTTGTGGGCGTTGGGACGGTCGTTGCTGATGACCCAATGCTCAGTGTAAGAGCTGGAGCGAAGAAGGGTAAGCAACCCCTTCGTATTGTTGTAGACTCAAGGTTGCGCATCCCCATTACCTCTAAGATGCTTGATATCAGCTCAGGTCAGCCGACGATGGTCGTGACTACGAGGTTAGCGTGTAAAGAGAAGATCGAAGTTGTGGAGAAGAGAGGCGTAAAGACGTTGATTGCAGAGAGCAGAGAGGATGGGGATGTGAGCCTTCGGTCGATGATGGGTCTCTTAGGAAAATCGGGCATTACAAGTGTGCTGATTGAAGGAGGTTCTAAGATCAACTCATCGGCCCTTCTTGAAGGTGTAGTGGATAAGATGGTGATCCTCTACTCTCCACGGATCATAGGGGGGAGGGATTCCATTGGGATGGTTGGGGGATCGGCCCCCAAGTCGCTTGCTGAGTCAGTACTTTTAAAAGATATAAGTATCCGGCGACTGGGAGAGGATATTTTAGTGGAAGGGTATGTCAGATAGATGTTCACAGGGATCATAGAAGAACTTGGAGTTGTCAAGGCGATCAGGTCCCAATCCGGCGGGATGAGGCTTTCTGTTGCCGGTAAGATTGTACTGGATGGGATGAAGATAGGGGGTAGCATTGCAGTCAATGGGGCTTGCCTTACGGTGGTGGAGATCAGTCATTCTGTATTCTCAGCAGATGTCTCCAGAGAGACCGTAGATAAGTCAAATCTGGGGAGGCTCAGAGTCGGAGATAAGGTCAACCTGGAGCGCCCGATGAGACTCTCTGACCGCCTGGGCGGGCACCTCGTTGCAGGCCATGTCGATGCCGTTGGGGTTATCCGTGGCATTGTGAAGAAGGGGGATGCCCCGGTCTTCACCTTCGAGGCGCCTGCAGAGGTTATGAGATATCTCATCTATAAAGGTTCCATTACCATCGATGGGATAAGCCTCACTGTAAACGAGATTCAGGGAGATAGATTTACAGTGACCATCATCCCCCATACGGCACAGGCGACCACCCTCGAATTTAAGAAGGCCGGAGATAGTGTAAATTTAGAGGCCGATCTGATCGGAAAATATGTAGAGAAGTTTTTGAATCCCAGCCGCTGATTTTGATTGTAGAGGAGCTCAAAATTCATATCGCAGCGTAGCATAAAGGTTATCGTTCTTATCAAGCTGGCCAAAGAATGTCCTTGAGTCCTTTCCCCCAAACAGATTTACCCCGATCGTTGTCCAGAGAGAATCCGTGATGTTGTATCTTGCCTCTGGCATGATAAAGTAGTCCTCATCATCAGGGCTGTAGAAGGAGAACAGGCTCAGTCTTAATGTATTATATTTGAGCATCTGGGTCAGCCTGATGGTCATGAGCTGATGAATCCGGTCTGTCTTCGGAAATCCAGCGGGGAGAGAGACGTCATAGCTGCCGTAATGCTGCATATACTCGCCATAGTACTGAACACCTGCGGTGAAGTCGGTCCAGAGCTGTCTTGAATAGCCCACAAGATATCGGGTCGCAGAGTTTGCTATGGTAGGGTCATTTCCGCTCCTGTCATCTAAAGAGTCATAGTATCCACCCTCTGCGCTTAAGACACCGTTTGCAAAGGCCCCCTGGAGGCTTAGTCCATAGACGGATAGCTGCGGATAAAAGAATATAGCTGTGGTAGGAGATACCGGATTATCGGTCTTCATGCCAGGGAGTTTAAAGAAGCCCCGGTAGGCGTAGAGAGAGGTGTCGAATCCCCCAATCTGTCTGTAGAGTCTTAAGGCGACCTCTGCATTTTCTATCTCTGCCCTCGGTTCATCTATCGTCTGCGCTAATCCTGGCATAGGATTATAGAGAAAGAACCTCTTTGGATCCGGCAGGTGGTAGGGTTCAAAGAACGGAACGATCACAACCTCTGCAGAGAGGGTGTCAGAGTAGATGGATATCTTTGCAGCATCTGACCCTGTCTTCAGATACTCGAGTGGCTGGCCAGAGAAGAAGGCGGCATAATTCTTAGGATAGGTATCATTGATAAACAGGAGATCCCCGACCCCCCAGGTGATGATCTGACGTCCAATCCGGACATCGTAGTCAGTTGACCGATAATCGATGTAGCCTTCCCGTATGTCTACTTTGTCTGCTTTTGCGATAGAATCGTGGACAAGATCTGCTTTCAGGACAAAGTCTGAGGAACCTGAACTGCCTGCTATTTCACCTCGTAATCGTTCTTCGCCAGAGAGGTAGTCTCCGCCTTCAATAGGATCGCTCGTCTCCTCTCCGGTCATCCGTGCAGAGACATTTCCCTGTACAAAGCCGTGGAAGGCGATCTCCTGAGCGTAGGAGGCAGACGCAATAAATAATAAAATCAGGAAAATTGTAAGATAACGTGTCATCATATTCACTACTGCTTAATCCACTTCTCCGGTGGTTTTCTTAAATACCTCTCTGAAAATATATCCTCACTTAAGCCCACATTATAGGAGATGCTCTCAAATACGACCTCTGTCCTATGCCCGCTCTTAACGTTGGACATCGTCCTCTGGGTTATCGCGGGTAGCCCCCCGATTATCTCGATCTTCCCAGCTGTAAAGACCTTGTAGAGGGAGTCCTGGACATCATAATATTCTTCCTTTAAAGGGAGGTAGCTGGTCTTATCGATCCAGGATATCTTCTTAGTATATTCCGTAGGACTCTTAGGCGTACTCTCGACGACATGACAGGGTTTACCCTCAAGCGTATCTTCCCTGATATATTTGAATGTATCCGCCTCTATATCACGTCCAGAGACATCTTCATAGGTAAAGTCTGAACCGACGAAACTCGACCGGCTGTCCCGTGCAGCGATACGATTCACAAGATTTATGGCTGGGATAAAGAGCCACCGGTCATCATCTTTGTTAGGATATTTGTAGACCATAAAGGCAGTGCCGCGGACATCCCCCGGGTTGTGAAAGTACATAAAATATTTCTGATCCCCGGCTGTACCCCCGCTTGTACTATTGATCCTCAGCATGGTAAGTTCTCTGATCCTCTGCTGGCCTGTCTTTGCGATCAGTGTCATCTTTACCCTAGCCTGCATGTCCTTACCAGGATAGAAAAAGGCCTCCTGGGATTTCCTGATGATCTCTGAGGGATCTTCTGCATGGAGCAGGTCAGGACTCAGGATAATTGAGGATAATAAAAAAGCTGTTGCTGCTAAATATCTTCGCATAATGATCTCCCTTCTTTAGGTAGCAGGTTGTAGCCGCAGGCTGAAGCCTGCGGCTACAACAGCCATCCCCCAAGCAACCTTATCATAGCCGGCAGAAAGAGTATGGTCAAAACAGCGCTGATCATCATCATACCGGCAATAAAGAGTCCGACCGTAATATAGGGCGTCAGCGGGGCCAATATCATGACAGAAAAGGCTGAGGCAAAGAGGAAGGCGTTTCTTATAATCCCCTTGCCCGGCCTTGCTGCGGTCCAGAGGATTGCCTGCTCAATGTCTCCATCAACCTGATAACGCTGTTGGAATCTTCTTATAAAGTGTATGGAAAAGTCAACCGCCATACCGAGGGATAAGGCGGATAGCACCGATATCGGCATATCAAAGTCCTTACCTATAAAGCCGACGAATCCATAGATGAGCAGTATGGTAAATAAGAGGGGGATATAGCTGACCATGCCCCACTTTATGGACCTGAAGTTAAACACCAGGATGATAAATACGACAATGAGGGCGATCATAAAACCCTTGATCATGTCATAGAGGACCTCATCATTCCATACCATGTTGAAATAGGAGATACCTGCCGGCTTAAACTGGAGGAGGCTTGTCGGATGTGCGGCCTTAAACTCTGCTATCTTTTTTAATACGCCCCTCATGGCGACGGCATCCCATGTCTTAAGTTGCACGAATATGTTTGCCTTATCATAGTCCGCTGTTACCACATTGTCCAAGTCCCCCGGCTTTGCTGACATGCCGAACAGAAAGAGATACTGGGCGATCTCCTCTGTTGAGATGGGCAGCGCGTCATATTCAGTACTATTTCCATGAAGCACCTTGTTCACCCGTTTGACGATGTCTGCAACGGATGTGGTTTTACCCACCACAGGAAGGCCCTCCAGCTTCCTCTGCAATTCTTCGATGTCCTTCAGGTTCTCATATCTCTTCATGGCATCCGGCTCATTGGACTCAGCGACGATGTAGGCCGTTGCTGTCCCGGCAAGTTTATTGTTCATGACCCTGTCCGCCTGCCTTATGTCGCTATCCTTCTTAAACCATGAGACCATATTGTTATTGACGCGTATCTGGGTAATTCCGGCGATGGCAACCACGAGCAGGATCATTCCAGCCCCGACTACAATACGATACTGATGAAACCCCATCTCTCCAAGTTTCCTAAGCCATGCCGAGCCCTTGCCCGCCTCTTCATTTTCTCTTCCTGCAGCGGCCAGGAGGTTCTTATCGCTGGTCAGCATCATGACAGCCGGTATCAGACTAAAACTCATCAACCGGATGACAATGGTCCCAAAGGCCACGAAGAAACCGAATACCCTGACCGGGATGATATGCATGAGGACGAGGACCCCAAATCCTGCGGCAGTGGCGAGTGCGGTATATCGGACAGGCGGGCCGACAACCGTCATCGTATCGATGATCGCCTGTTTCTTGTCTCCCGTCTCTTTTAATCTGAAATAAAACTCATTGAATATGTGGACACTGTCCGTGGCGATCGCCATCAGAAACACAGGGATCATGGAGCTCATGATATGCACAGGGAACCCCATACCGATCAATAACCCCATACTCCACAGGATACTCAGGAATGCAACAGCCATCATGGCCATGACGAGGGTCATATTACGGAACATGAGATAGAGTGTTATGACCATGATGAGGCCGGCCATGGGAGAGAATATCGCCATCTGGATAAACATGGTGTGTCCAAAGGTATCCCTGGCTACCGGGTCTCCTGCGACATAGTATTCCTCTTCCCCTTTCTCCTTTGCCACCAGGGTCCTGATACGGTCAGCGATCCTTTTTGCATCGCCCCCCTCATCGAGGGGGATATAGATGGCGGTGGTTGTCCTGTCCCCGGATACCAGCCGCCCCACAAGTATCGGGTTGTCATAAATCTCCTTCTGCAGGGTCTCTATTTCCTCCTGAGTCTGAGGCACAGGATCCATTACAGGACGGACGATGAGCTGGCCATCCTGTGACAGAACATTGTCCACGGTAGTGAGGCTCATGACATCTGCGACAACAACTCCCTTGATTTTTGTGATCTCCTCTGTAAATCCCGCGATCCGCTTGAGGGTGGCTGGATTGAAGAGCCCCTTATTATTGACGATTCCCAGGACGATCACATCCTTGTGGAGGGCAAAGAGGGACTCCATCTCATCATTGTATACCCTGACCGGGGAGGAGGCCGGGAGCATATTCTTGGGGTCTGTGTCTGTGACGATTCTGGGGAACTGAATAAGGAAGAAGAGAGTCAGGATAATGATAATGGCAATGATACTCTTCGGTCTTTTGACAGATATCTCTGTAAGTTTAGAGGCCATAATGGTCTATATTAACCTCTTCTCTTGCTATAGTCCTTTAAAAGCCTCTGCTGATTTTCTATCACCTCAAAAAGGATTTCTCGCATGGTATCATATGCCTTGAGGATCTTTGGGCGGGCTAAACGGTAGTATACCGTGTTTCCCTCCCTCCTTGCGACCACGATTCCTTTCTGTCGCAAAACAGCCATATGTTGGGACAGATTAGCCTTGGGAATATTTAGTATTTTCTGGAGTTCTGCGGCAGAGATCTCCTTTTCCCGCAGAATATTGATAATCCGCAGGCGCTTTGGATTCGCTAAGGTCTGGCATATTTCCGCATGGAGCCGGCAGATCTGATTTTCTATGTCATCATTAGGAGCCATAGTAAAGTCATTAGGAAGTAAAGTAGTTTAGATATATCGAAACTACTTGATAGTTTAAAGTACAATATGTTTTAAGGCTTGTCAATAGGGGATATATTCATAACGTCAAGGTTTTAAATTTCTTTATTACATCCACAGGTACTAATCCGGGCCTGATAAATTTAAGACTGAGCATTGGTGTATTAACCCCGTTAATCTTGCAGAATCTCCATAAAGATTTTGGAATTAGTTGGTTAAGTAGCTTTGAGTATTTTCTCTTATTCATAACTACTGCCCCTTATTTTTATGTATGTATGTAGGTATCTATAATAAAAAAAATAGAACATTGAGTTTTGAATGAAGTTGGCAAACAAGGCAAATCAACTCGGACCATTCGCCAGGGTGAAACGATCGGGCAGCGTGGGGAATTCCGGGGACATACTTAATCCAAAGAATTAGATATGCTGTCCCCCGAATTTTCATCCCCCTTCTTTTAGATGTAATAAAATTTATAGTTGGCTATAAGAGAAAACATGAAGAGAAGCGTATCATTGAACATGGTGTAATAATCATACCTGACAAATATCGGAACAGTAAAAAGCCCGAAGGTGGTGGAGATAAACATTTCCCCCGTCTAACCAATGAGCTTGCATTTATTAGCCCAATTTTATTTGTTAATGATATTTTAATTGTAGAGTATGATACTGGTAACCTTTTTAAAGGACCTGCCGGGACTAAATAGGGTCTTGTTTCTTTACATTGCAATATAATCTACCAGATTCATCTTATGGTAAGACCATTAAGAATTGAATATCCAGGTGCTGTTTATTTTAATTTTTATTGCTCAACTCCATCATAATAAGGTAAAATTAAATTCCTGTGGTTTATTTAGAAAAAAGATTAGGGGCTATTTTGAAGATAGAAAAGAAGTATTAAAAAGGAGGGTGTATTATGGGGACAATTAGCGACGAACTTGCAGCAAAGATTAAATCTTTGCCGGATAGTGAAAAGAT
>JAHFEQ010000015.1:16646-33959 GCA_023248395.1 Nitrospirota bacterium | reverse complement strand
GCCCGGTTGAACTCACCCAGTGCACTGTCAGGGTTCAGGTTTATCCTGAGATACCGGGCTGAATAGAATGCCTCCCTGGCGGCATCTCCGCTCGCTCTATACGCCATGGCAAGGTGAAAATTGGCCATCAGATCCTCAGGCTCGATCCTTAAGGCATCTTCAAGGTGGGTTATTGCTGCAGACGTATCCCCGGAGTCCTGATCCAGTATCCCAAGGATGATATGCGCAAGGGCATAATCTTCTCTCAATCTCAGACTCTGTAAGGCCGCTTCTCTGGCACGGGGCAGATCCTGCTGTTTGAGATAGCAGAACGCAAGGTCTGCATAATAGACAGGATTTTCCTTATTCCGTTCAATGGCCGAAAGATATTTTATAATGGCATCGTTGAACTGGCCTCCCTTCATGTAGGTGATTCCGAGGAGGTAGTCCCTCATCTCTTCCCTCACTTCTGCCGGCATTTCATCAACACCCAGAATCTGAAGAATGGCAGACTCTTCTTTCCTTTTTTGATCGCTCGAGATGAGGACGGCCAGGGCCCTTTCCCAATCCATTCTGTTCCGGGCCATTGTTTTTTCCTGAGTTTTCTCTCCGGCAGTTTGTGCGGGTTCTCTTATGATAAAATTGGCTACTTTATCCCTTCTGCTTTCAAGACCGGGGTGTGTTGACATATAAACGGGAGCCGATTGAGGATTAAAACGCTCGTAACGGATCAGGCTGTCAAAGAAATCTAAAAGAACTTTTGGAGAATACCCCGCCTGTTCTAAGTATCTGAGGGCATAGCTGTCCGCCTCTGCCTCATTCTCACGGCTGAATTGAAGGCGCATATCAATATTGGCGGCGCTGGCAATCGTCGCCGCGGCCACATTCCCTCCCCCTAAAAGGATGGCCGCAATAGTGGCGATGTCCAAAGCCGCAATCTTTTTGGAATCTTTAAAGAAGTGGTTACGTTCCACATGGCCCATCTCATGGGCCAGAACGCCGGCGAGTTCATCCTCATTCCTGATCTGAGTCAGTAACCCGTCAAATACAAAGATATAGCCCCCGGGTATGGCAAAGGCGTTCGGCTGAATCTCATGGACCACTAGGAAGTGATAGCTCTCCGGATTTGAGCCTATCGCCTTAACAAGGCGGTACCCTACCCGGTTGACCAGACTCACGACCTCCGGGTCTTTTACAAACTGATAATGTTGCAGGGCCTCGCTGACAAAGGCCTTACCCATCTCCTTGGAGGGGCTGGCGACCTCTGATTTTTTGGGTGAGGTAGACGTATAGGTTGCACACCCGAAGAGGAAGATCACACTCCATGTCAGGAAAAAAGATTTTATCTTCATAGCAGAGACATTAGTCATCAGGCAAATATAATCCGCGCATCCACAATAGTTATTCCTGAAGGGTAGGCTGTAGCGGGATTAAACTCTATCTCTCTTATCTCAGGAGACAGTGAGATAACCTCTGAGATGGCGACGATCGCCTTTGCGATTGAATCTAAATCAACACCCTTCATCCCACGCACCCCGCGTAACAGCGGATAACCCTTGATGGATTCTAACATCCTCCCGGCTCCGTTATAGGTCACCGGCGCTATCTCAAAGGCGACATCCTTGAGGGTCTCTACAAAGACCCCGCCGAGGCCAAACATCACAACAGGACCAAACTGCGGGTCCCTGATACCTCCAATGATGATCTCAACACCTGCGGGGACCATCTCCACAACATCAACCCCGAGGATAGCAGCGTCAGGCCTGTGTTGTCTTGCGGATCGGGTCACCTCCTGATAAGCCTCCCGTAATTCTTTCACACTTCGTATATTTAATCTTACTCCACCGACGTCTGTCTTATGAAGGATGTCCGGAGATACTATCTTTATGGCTACAGGCAGTCCTATGGCTCGTGCTGCAGCTATGGCATTAGATTGGTTTTCAGCCCTCATGGCCTTTGGATATTTAAGATCCAATGCATCGAGTAACCTGTTCCTGTATTTAAGGGATAGCGGGTTCACATCTTTTTTCCTTGCCTCTTTAAGGATATAGGGGACATCCGGATAATTTGGGATACTCTCAGGAAGTGGCTCAACAGACCTGTTTCTCAAAAGGTGAGATAAGGCCCGTACCACCCTGGCAGGGGTGGGCAGAAGAGGGATCCCATAGCGATTAAAAGACTCCTCCAGCTCTTTCCCATCCTTTGCATAGGCACAGAGTGATATGATGGATTTCCTGGAGTTCTGTAGTGAGCGGATGATGGCATCTCCTAAGTCAGGGGTGACCCCCGGAACGGTCATAAAAGGGATCAGGATAGCCGCATCAAAATAATCAAGACATGTCCGGAGCACAAGGGCAAACTCTTCATCCGTTGAACTCCCTGTGAGATCCACGGGATTGGACAGGGAATAATAAGGTGGCAGCAGGGCCCTAAGCCTTTCTTTCGGTTCAGGAGGGAGATCCGGGACATCTAACCCCTCTTTATTGCACAGGTCCGCTGTCATGACACCGATGCCGCCGGCATTCGTCAGAATAAGGACACGGCGCCCCTTCCCAGGTTTTTGCATTGAGAAGACCTTTAAGAGATCCAGAAATTCCTCAAGGGTCCCGGCTTCTGATATTCCGCCTCTTCTGAATGCCGCCTGGAAGATTTCATATCTTCCGGCCATGGAGCCGGTATGTGAACGTGAAGCCCTCTTTCCCGCAGGCTCCTGCCCCAGCTTGATGGCCACCACAGGTTTCCGGCACTTCTGTGCCGCACGGATGAACCTCCTCCCGTCACCAATGGATTCTATACATAAGCCTATCACGCTGGTCTCCTCATCCGCGCTTAAGTACTCAAGGAGTTCTGATTCACTGACATCTGCCCTGTTCCCATAACTTATAGCCTTTGCAATGCCGAGTTTCTCCTGTTCCAGGAGGATCATCGCAACGCCAAGGACGGAACCACTCTGGGAGATTATCGAGATAGAGCCGTTACGGGGCCTTGGAACACGTTCTCGGGAAAGAAAGAAGGTGTCAAGTCCAACAGAGGGATGGAATATGCCCAGACAATTAGGGCCTATAATCCGGATATCTAAATGGCCTGCGATCTCTTTTAGCTCTTTCTCTAATTCTTCTCCAGCTTCTATTTCACCAAAACCCGCACTGGCAATGATAACATGGCGGATGCCTTTGGCCGCATGTTCCCGCAACAGATCAGGTATGATGGCTGGGGGGGTAATGAGTATGGACAGAGAGACCTCTCCGGGGATGGCGGCCACGGAAGGGAAACATTGGAGACCGTGTAAATCTGCATGCCTCGGATTGACTGGATAGATCTTACCCTGAAAGCTGTCCAGCAGGTTTTTTAAGACAATGCCGGAAGGTTTTTCCTCATCCACAGAGGCCCCAACGACTGCAACAGATTCCGGATAAAAAAAGGGATCAAGATTGGAAAGTCTTGCCATTTACCGTTAGCATACAGTATTCGCAAAATCTGTTCAAGCCTTTCAAACTCTTCCTTCCAAACGCTCATTGACAATTCAGGTGATTTGCTATTATATAGTTACTGTAACTCAAGGCAGTGAAGTGAAGCTATGTCTGATCCAATAAATGAGATACTCATCGTTGATGATGAGCCGATCATCAGGGAGATACTTGTCCGTAAGCTGACAGAATCGGGCTATCGGCCAACCCCTTCAGAGAATGCCTTTGAAGCATTAAGCAAGATGAGGGAGAGCCCTTTTTCTCTGGTCCTGAGCGATATTATGATGCCGGGAATGGATGGGATTGAGCTCCTCAAACAGTTGAAATCGATGTATCCGGACACTGCCGTTGTGATGATCACCGCTGTCTCCAATGTCAGTATCGCTATTGAGGCATTGAGGGAGGGGGCGTATGACTACCTCATAAAGCCCTTTAATTTAGAAGAGGTTGTTCTGAGCGCGAGGAATGCACTGGAGAAGAGGAGACTCATTCTGGAGAACCGGCGCTATCAGGAACACTTAGAGGAGATCGTGAAGGCGCAGACCACCGAAATCCGGCAGCTCCTGTCTGTAGAACAACAAAAGGCCCTTGAATTAAGTAACGCCCTTGAGGAGATAGAGGTCACCCATAGTGCGACACTCGATGCACTCTCTACCGCCCTTGATTACCGGGACAATGAGACAGAAGGACATTCGCGGCGGGTAGTAAGGTACAGCGGTGAAATAGGCAGGCTATTAGGGCTTGGCAAACATGACACAGTGGTTCTTGCCCGCGGAACACTTCTCCATGACATTGGCAAGATAGGAGCTCCTGACGCTGTATTATGGAAGCCTGGAAAGTTGACAGAGGAAGAGTGGGTAGAGATGCGTAAGCATGTGGAGTATGGTTACAGGATGCTAAAACATATCCCTTTTCTGCAGGATGCGGCCATGATCGTATTGCATCACCAGGAGAGATACGATGGTACCGGGTACCCCCAGGGTCTGAAGGGCGATGACATTGTCATCGGGGCAAGGATATTTGCGATTGCGGATACCTATGATGCGATGACGACAGACAGGCCCTATCGCAAGGCCCTCACTGACCCTGATGCCAGAGAAGAGATCATACGGTGCAGTGGCAGTCAATTTGATCCTGATGTGGTTGAGGCGTTTTTTAAGATTCCGGCAGAGTATTGGCTTAAGATCAAGGAAGATGTGGGTCTGCATTTTAAGAGTTATAAGGATCTGAGCAGACCCGCTGTCTTATAGTGTCAGGATATCATACTCTTCCATGTGGACACCGGCATCCCCTTTTATAACAATGCGTTTTTGATACTCCTTTTCCAGCTCTTCGATGATCTGCCTTTCTTCATCAAAAATAAAATTGGCGACACTCGGGTGTACCGTTACCAGTATCTTTTTATCCTTTGTGGCACGGGATAGCTTTCTGATCTTTCTGAATATTTCATAACAGACTGTCGCTGCCGATTTTGTGTAGCCACGGCCACCGCAGTAGGTACATGGTTCACAGAGGGTCCGCATCAGGTTTTCCTTGGTCCTTTTCCGGGACATCTCTATCAGGCCCAACTCTGACATCCTGATGATATTCGTCCTTGCCCGGTCTTTTGCAAAGGCCTCCTGCATAGCATTAAACACCTTTTCCCTGTTCTTTTCCTTCTCCATATCAATGAAATCGATGATGATGATCCCGCCTATATTCCGGAGCCGCAGCTGATAGGCAACCTCCTTCACGGCCTCTAAATTGGTCTGAGTAATTGTCTCCTCAGGGTCCCTCTTTCCGACATATTTACCGGTGTTCACGTCTATCACAGTCAGCGCCTCGGCGTGGTCAATGACAATATACCCTCCTGATTTCAGCCAGACCTTTTTATCCAGGGCCCTGTTTACCTCTGCCTCAATATCATGGGTCTCAAATACAGGTTCTTCCTCCTCATGCAGTTCTACTCTTGGGAGCATGGCAGGGAGGTACAAGCGCACAAACTCCTTAATCCTTTCATACTCTGTTTTAGAGTCGATCACTAACCTGTCCACCTTGCTGGTAAAGAGATCACGCACGATCCGGAATATCAGATCGAGTTCGGAGTAGAGGAGGCCAGGCGCGGAGACCCCTTCTTTCTTCTCCTGTACATTCTGCCAGAGGAGTTCTAAAAATTCAGCATCTGCAGCGAGAGACTCCCGGTCCATCTCTTCGCTTGCCGTCCTGATAATATATCCCATACCCGGCTTCTTGATGGACGGCACGATCTCTTTCAGACGGGCACGTTCTTTTCCATCCTTGATACGTCTTGATATGCCTATATGGTCTACGGTAGGCATCAGTACAAGGTATCTTCCGGGGAGGGAGATATAGGAGGTGATACGGGCCCCTTTTGTGCCGATAGGCTCCTTGGACACCTGGACCACAATCTCCTGGCCTTCCTGCAGGATATCTTCGATGCTATGCAGAGTTGTTTTAAACTCCATTCTCCCTTCCAGCCCCTCTTCTTCAATCATCCGGGCATACTCCTCTGCATCCGCTCCTGCATCGCTTACATACAGAAATGCGGCACGTTCCAGTCCTATATCTACAAAGGCTGCCTGTATGCCAGGGAGGATCTTGACCACCTTGCCTTTATAGATATTTCCTATAATTCCCCCTTCTTTCCTCCTGTCGATATAGAGTTCTACCACTTCCTTATTCTCCAGCAGGGCAACCCTCGTTTCTTCACTTGCAGCATTTATGATTATTTCTGTAGGCATATTATCTCCATATCGTGTGCAAACCTCTAAACGGTTACTATTTTCCTTATCATCTCATCCGGCGATATCACGGCCCCATCTATCTTTCCATAAAGGCCGGTACGCCTTATCCTGACCCCCAATTCATTGGGCATCACCTTAAACAGGGCGTTTATGACATCTGAAGGACGGCAACATTCTTTGTCATGCGACTTTAACAAAAGAAAGAGGGTATCTTTACCAGTCCATTTGATTTCTTCTATAAAGGGTCTGGCATTGATCTCCCGTAATACCTTCCTGCCGTCCTTTTCCACGACCCTCTGTGTCCATAGCTCACCGAGGTCAGACAAATCGATGAAATCCCCCCATCCCCCCTTTAATAAAGGGGAGGTGGGGGGGGGTAGCTTTATCTCGTAGGCATAGAATAGGATAAAAGAATTGAGGGAAGGGGTATTATATGGGATCTCTTTAATGCGGAGCACCCCCAGCCCTTCGGGCAGACACCGGTTAATATCCTCCTTAAATTTGGCAGGGCTCAGAGGTCTTGTTAATTCCACGTCCATATACTCACAGACGCTCTCCATGCCCACAGGCAGGGCAGGGCCAAAGGATATCTTTGGGTGAGGGTGGAATCCCTCTGAGAAGGAGGTGGGTATCTGTGCCCTCCTCAGGGCCCTTGCAACGGTAGTCATCACCTCAAGCTGGGACAGCATCCTCATATCGCCGGTCTTGGAGTACCGGACGCGCACCTTGATGGGGTTTCGAATTTCGGGTTTCGAATTTCGGGTTTTATTACTTTTAACTTCCTGCTTCTGACTTCTTACTTCTGATGTATCCTCCGGCCTTCTCGCAATCGGCCTTATCCCCTCCGCCTTTTTCCCCCGGACAGCGTCCATATCGCATACCCCACAGTTTGGGCAGGAGCCATATCTGCAATCAGGAATAATCCGGCTGCCAATAGCCCTTTTATACTCTGTGATGAGAAAGTTTTTTGTTACACCGGAACTTAGATGTTCCCAGGGAAGGATCTCTTCTGCAGGGATCTGCCTTGCGGCATAGAAGTCAGGGTCGATGCCACATTGTTTAAACGCGTCTTCCCATTTGTGAAAATCAAGACTCTCTGTCCAGCTGTCAAAGCGGCAGCCAGATCTCCATGCCGCCTCGATTACCTTCCCCAGTCTCCTGTCCCCGCGTGCGAAGACCGCCTCAAGGTAGCTCATCTCCCGTTTGTGCCATTTGAATGAAACCCCTATCTTCCTCAATCCCTCCTTCAGATAGTCGATCTTTCCCGCTATTTCATCCCTGGTGGTCTGCCCATACCACTGGAAAGGGGTGTGAGACTTGGGTACAAATGTGGAGACACTGACGGTGATATCCCTGCCCCCCTTGCCATATCTCCTTCCGATATCTTTTGCCTTTTTGGCAAGGGTGATAATCCCCAGCAAATCCTCTGAATCCTCAGTAGGGAGGCCTATCATAAAATACATCTTTATGGACTTTACCCCTTTCCGGAAGACATCATCGACTGTTGTCTCAAATGTCCCTTCGTCCATCTCTTTATTGATGACCTTCCGCAGGCGTTCTGTCCCTGCCTCGGGCGCCAGGGTGAAGCTTGTATTTTTTGAGTCTGTCACCTGATCAATCACGGTGGGTGTTAATGTACCTATGCGGAGAGATGGGAGAGAAAAGGCAACATGCTCCTCTCCATATTTTCCAACAAGAGAGGTCAGGATATGACTCAGGCATGCAAAATCACCTGTACTCAGGGAGGAGAGGGAGACCTCCTCATAGCCTGTATTCTTTAAAGAGTTATCGATAATCTCAAGGATTTTCTCAGGACTTCGTTCACGAACGGGTCTGTAGGTTATCCCAACCTGGCAGAACCTGCAGCCGTGTGTGCACCCCCTTGCGATTTCTATTGTAAGGCGGTCATGGATGGCCTGCATGTAGGGGAGAGGGGGCGAGGCCGGGTAGGGTGCCCTGTCTAAGTCTTCTACAATGCGTTTCTTCACCTGAGCGGCTATCCCGTCTCCGGGCTGAATCGCATGAATCGTCCCGTCACTGTTATATTGAACCTCGTAGAAGGAGGGGACATAGACCCCTTCGATCTTTGATAATTCGAGGAGCAGCGATTCCCTGGGCATCCGGCTCACCTTCCATGCATTATAGGCATGAATGATATCGACTATCCCCTCCTCTCCGTCCCCGAGGAGAAAGGCATCGAAGAAGTCTGCTACAGGCTCCGGGTTAAATGCAGCGGTTCCACCGCCAATCACAAGGGGATAGCGCTCATCCCGCTCTGAAGAGAATAGGGGGATATCAGACAAAGCCAGTGCCGTAAGTATATTGGTATAGCAAAGTTCGTAGGGGAGGGTGAATCCGAGTATGTCAAATTCCCTGAGCGGGAGAGAGGATTCCAGGGAGACAATTGACAGACCTCTCTTGGTTAAGACCCCTTCTAAATCAAGCCAGGGGACAAAGGCCCTCTCTGCTGCCACCTCTTCCATACCGTTCAATATGGCATAGAGGATTTTGAGTCCCAAATGGGACATCCCTATCTCATAGGTATCCGGAAAGAGTAAGGCCACCTTTGTTTTGACCTTTGAGAGGTCCTTGACTACGGAGTTTATCTCCTGTCCAATATATCGTGAGGGTTTGGAGACTGAGGTCAGAATATCTTTATACATATCAGGAAAACAGGTACCTTTTTTTCTTTATATTAAATAATATGCCGAGAGAAAACAAGTTAGTAATCAGAGAGGTGCCTCCATAACTCATAAAAGGGAGGGGGAGGCCGACAACAGGCACAATACCTAATGTCATTCCTATGTTGATGATACAATAGAATGCAAACATGCTCACGATCCCGCTCGCCATCAGCATCCCCAGCCTGTCCCTTGCTTTTAAGGCGACATCCAGTCCCCAGGATACCAGGGCCAGGTATAGTGATAACAGAACCACCAAACCGAAGAACCCCCATTCTTCTGCAAATACTGCGAATACAAAGTCCGTGTGTCTCGCAGGGAGAAAATTAAGATGACTCTGAGTGCTTTCAAGAACCCCCTTACCCCAGAACCCCCCGGAGCCTATCGCAATCTTTGACTGGATGACATGATACCCCGTGCCTGTAGGGTCCGCCGCTGGATTTATAAAGGTCAGAAGCCTTGTCTTTTGATACTCCTTTAAGTTCTCCCAGAAGATCTGCCAGGCAAAAGGAAACAGCATCAGCAGGAGGAGTGTTGAGAACCCCAGAAACCTTGAACGAACCCTTACCAAATAGATTAATACGACAGAGACGAAGGTGATGATAAGGCTTGTACCGAGGTCAGGCTGCTTTAGGACGAGAAAGACAGGAATAGCAATGATGGCACCCGGTATTAATAACTCCTTAACGGTGTAGCCATAGCGGGCCGGGTAGTCTGAAAAATACCTGGTAATGGCAAGTGCTGTGGCCAGCTTTGCAAGTTCTGATGGCTGAAACTTCAGTCCGCCTATGGAAAGCCACCTCTGGGCCCCAAAGCCTCTGCTCCCTATGATCATGACCAATATCAATAATAGCAAAGAGGAGATATATAAAAAGTAGGCATATTTTGAGACAGTCTGGTAATCGATGGATGCCCCTGCAAAAAGAAATAAGATTCCGATAAGGGCCCATCCTGTCTGCTTTATATAAAGAGGGCCAGTATTAACTCCTTCAATGGTGTAGGTGGCACTGTATATCGTTAACACCCCTGCGAAGAGTATCAGGATAATGATTACAAATGCCTTCCAATCAAAGAGTGCTATAGGATTTATCTTCAGCATTTTAAAAGTATTCCTCTATAATCTGTTTTGCCACAGGCGCCGCGGCACTCCCTCCATGACCTCCATGTTCCACGAGGACTGCAACGGTTATCTCCGGCTTATTAACGGGGGCAAATGCAACGAACCATGCATGGTCGTTAAACTTTGAAGACCCGCCCCCCCCGGTCCTTCTCCCAACCGCCTGTGCAGTCCCTGTCTTTCCGGCGATATCTATCAAGGTGCTTTTAGCGGCCCATCCTGTCCCCCCGGGCTCATTGACGACACCCCTCAATGCCCTTGTGACGAGATTCAGGGTATTCTCCCGGATAGTTAGTTTATTCGTTTCCACAGGCGGGAATTCAAAGATTCTTTTCTCTTTGGCAGACACGATACCCTTAAGGATTTGGGGTCTTACAACAGCGCCGGAGTTGGCCACTGTATTGGCGATCATCGCTTGCTGCAACGGAGTTACGGAAAGGAAGCCCTGACCGATCGCTACAGATAGCGTCTCTCCCGGATACCATCGCTCATTCTTCACATCAAGTTTCCACTGCGTTGTAGGCACAAGCCCCCTCTTCTCTGACGGAAGGTCAATGCCTGTAAGCTCACCCAGGCCGAATAGAGAGGCGTACCTTGCTATGATATCGATCCCCATACGGTTCCCGAGTTGATAAAAATAGACATCACACGATTCTGTAATGGCCCTATGAAGGTTCACAATGCCATGCCCCCCGGACTTCCAATCTCTGAAAACCCTTTTACCAAAAGGCATCCCACCGCTGCAGGAGATAGCATTATTTGCATTAATATACTCCTCTTCAAGCCCTGCGGATGCCATGACGATCTTAAATACAGAACCCGGAGGGTATGTCCCCTGAATGGCCCGGTTGTTTAATGGATGGGCAGGGTCTTCTGCAATCTTCTGCCATAGCCTTGGTGTGAGTCTCTTAGACAACATATTGGGATCAAAGGCCGGATGACTTGCCAGTGCCAGTACCTCTCCGGTACCTGTCTTCATTACAACAACAGCACCTGCCCTGTCTCCTAATGCCTCTTCTGCTGTCATCTGGAGTTTAAGGTCTATGGAGAGTATAATGCTGTCTCCTGATACCGGCTCGATCGTATTCAGAACCCGTCTTTCATGACCGGCGGCATCTACCTCGATATTCTTTTTCCCAGGCCCCCCCCGGAGGAATATGTCGTATACCTTTTCTATCCCATTCTGTCCGATTATTCTACCCGGGGATTCTGATGCATATTCCTCATCTTTAAGTTGCGATTGAGTAATCTCCCCAACATACCCCAACAAGTGTGCTGCAAGGGCTTTGTTCGGATACTCCCGCCTCCCCTCTACAATGATCCCTACACCCGGAAGATTCCAACTCTGAGACTCTATCAGTGCGACCTCTCTCATGGAGAGATCTTCCCTGATGATTACAGGAGAAAAGGGGTCATAGTCCCTGCTGGATTCGATCCTTTCTTTTATATCTTCTACGGAAAGGCCGGTCAGGGGGGCAATCCTCTTTATGGTCCCCTGTAAATCCTTCACATCCGCAATGATAAGGCCGAGATTAAAGGCCGGTGCATTTTTGGCCAGCACTTCCCTGTTACGGTCATAGATAATGCCTCTCAAAGGGGGTATGGTGACCGTTCTGACCCTGTTATTTTCAGCAAGCCTCTTGTAGTAATCCCCATGAATGATCTGCATATGCCATCCCCGGAGAAGGATAAGGGCGAAGAGGAGGACAATAAAGCCCCGCAGATACTTAATCCTTTGCTGCAGATCTTTGTTTTTGTCTTGAAAGTCCATCATGTTAATTTATCCTCATGTCCATCTCGAAATAGTCTCTCTTCTCCTGTAGGTAATGAGTAAATACGCTATTCCGCCTAAAACCCCATCCAATATGGACTGAGGAATTGCAATGGAGACAAGATCGCCGGGAAATCGGGCTACTCCGAAGAACATCAAGACCAGGAAGATGCCTGTACCCTGCAGCAGCGATACGGTAAAAATCAGACCCGCATGTAAAAGATACCCTGGATTTTGGAGCCAGCGTCCAATAATGCCTCCAAGATATCCGATAAAAAATTTTGAGAATATATTGTAATAAACAGGCCCTGCAGACAGGATATCCACTATAAATCCGAGAGCCGCGCCGATGAAACCACCCTTGATATCCCCATGAAATAGTCCAAACAGATAGACGGCAATTAAGACAAAATCAGGTCTTATCCCCCCTATAACAAAGGGATTCAGGATACTACCCTGAAATGCCAGGAGGAGTAATACAAAGATAGCCCAGGCAAACATCTTCACCTACTTTGTATCCTCCTTTAAAAGCATTTCAATCTCAGGCGGTTGTGGGGTCTTTAAGACCATCACCTCCCGTACCTTTGAAAGAGACACCTCTGGTATCAGTTCTATGGAGTGAAACAGTGCATTCTTAGGGCTCTCCACCCTGTTGACCGTACCGATAACAATCCCCGGAGGGAAGGCGCCATCCATCCCTGAAGTAAGAACGACGTCCCCATCCTGAATCTCTGAATCGATCATGATGTAGTGAAGCATCAAAACCCTGCCTTCCCCCCCCACGACAATGCCCTCATCCTGTGTACGCTGTATTGCCCCGGCAATGGCGCTATACCTGTCTGACACAAGAAGTACCCTCGAGTAATGTGGAGCTGTTTTGACGATTCTGCCGACAACTCCGTCTTCTGTGATGACGCCCATGTTGGGCCTTATCCCGTCCTCTTCACCCTTATTGATAACTGCAGAGCTGTACCAGTTCGTAGGGTCCTTTGCGATAATGCTGGCAACGGTATAATCGACATGGATTGAATCCTTTACCTTCAGAAGCTGGATAAGCCTGTCATAGGCCGAGGCCTTTTCCTTCAGAGATGCCGTTTCTGAGCGGAGTCTTTTGTTCTCCTCGATTAACCGCTGATTCTCTTCTTTCACACCGATGAGATCTGCATAGATATCCCATGTGGTCGAGGTCTGTATAAATATAAGGCCAAAACCAGACTGGATTAAGTTAATGGCCGATACAAAGGGTTTCTCAAAGAGGAAATATCGGGGGGTCTCTTTTATCTCCGGTGATAGGAGGACAAAGACTCCTGCCAGGAGAAGGAAGGCTACCAATATCTTTTTGTTTATGGCGATAAATCTAAACAAGCCTACCCTCTCTATTGGGTAAGCACAGAAACTTTCCTCAAAAGGTCAATCTCCTCTAATACCTTACCCGTACCCATAACCACAGTAGTGATAGGATTTTCTACTGTTATTATGGGGAGATTTACCTCTTCCCTGAGGCGCATGTCCAGACCCCGCAGAAGGGAACCCCCTCCGGCAAGGACTATGCCGCGGTCGATTATGTCTGCTGCAAGCTCAGGAGGAGTATTTTCAAGTGCTACCTTAACAGCATCCACAATGGCCCTTACCGGCTCTTCCAGGGCCTCCCGGATCTCATCACTATTGACCTCCAGGGTCTTGGGTATGCCGGTGATCAGGTCTCTCCCCTTCATCAGCATCGTACGCTTCTCCTCTTCAGGGTAGGCAGAACCCAACTCCATCTTGATCATCTCCGCCATATGTTCACCCACGAGGAGATTATATTTCCGCTTGATATATGAAAGGATCGCCTCATCCATCTTATCGCCGGCGACACGAACCGAGTCGCTGTAGACGATGCCGGCAAGGGAGATGACGGCGATATCCGTAGTCCCTCCCCCAATATCCACGACCATATTACCGGATGGCTCTGTGATAGGAAGGCCGGCGCCAATAGCAGCGGCTATAGGCTGTTCTATGAGATAGACCTCCCGTGCACCCGCCAGCTCTGCGGAGTCACGCACGGCCCTCTGCTCCACCTGTGTGATCCTTGAGGGGATACCGATGATAACACGGGGACTTACAAATGCCTTTCTGTTATGCGCCCTGGTGATAAAGTAATTTAGCATCTTTTCCGCCACATCAAAGTCTGCGATGACACCGTCCTTCATAGGCCTGATCGCAACAATATTGCCGGGTGTCCTCCCAAGCATCCTCTTTGCCTCTGCACCCACAGCCAGAACCTTTCCGCTCTTCTTATCGATGGCAACGACAGAGGGTTCGTTACAAACGATCCCCTTACCCCTTACATAGACAAGGGTATTCGCTGTCCCAAGGTCAATCGCCAGATCCGTAGAAAACCATCCAAGGATGTTACTTAACAACGGTAGTCCCTCCATCTTCTATAACAACTGTTTTAGCCAACTCATCCCCTATCCTTAATCCCCGTTCATTCCCTATAATAACCAATCCCTCTATAGAGTATATGATCAATGTCAGCAGCCAACCGATATACGGTATAAAAAAGAGTGTATAACCTGTGCCTAAGGTCAAATTTCTCAGTATCGATTCCTTGTAGGAACACAACTCGCCACCTTCCCTGATGGTGCGAAGCCTGATCAGTTTTTTGCCGGGACTCCTTCCATCAAAGAAACCATCCGCAATGAGCAGGTAGGTCAGACCTGCAAAGAATCCCACAGGTGAAAGCAATTTTGAGAAGGCGGCTGCTACAATCAGGTCGATAATCTTTGCAACGAATCTGTTAAGGACACTCGCCTTAGTGTACTCAGGAACATTTTCTTCCTCAGATTCCTGAGAACTTACCTCTTCTGCCATACCGGGCATCAAGGATAACTCCAAAAGTTTATTCATTATAACAGAGTATTATTTTATTTCAACTGACTGCGAGACGGTCATCCTGAGGGCGAAAGCCCGAAGGATCTCATTAAGGATGACAGACCTTTCTCCGGCTCTCAAAAAACTCCTGCAGAACCCTGCGGCACTCTGCTTCCTTTATTCCTGCTAATATTTCGACCCTATGATTAAGTCTGGACTCCTGGAGTATCTGAAATACAGAGCCGCATCCCCCAGCCTTTGGGTCCTTAGCCCCAAACACAACCCGGGGGAGCCTCGCAAGGACGATAGCCCCGGCACACATCGCACAGGGTTCTATCGTTACATAGAGGGTAAGGTCATGGAGACGCCATCTCCCCAACTTTAGGGCAGACTCTCTGATCACAAGCACCTCGGCATGGGCCGTGGGGTCATTGAGGGCCTCCCGCATATTGTGAGCCCGCGCTATGATCTCATCCCCTATGACCGCAACCGCCCCAACAGGAACGTCCCCGCTGGTTACGGCCATCCCGGCCTCTCTCAGTGCAAGGTCCATAAATCTTTCGTGTAACAGCATCAGGAGTTGAGATTAGAGGAAAAGTGTTGTAATGTCAAGGAGTTAGTTATGTTGCCAGGGAGGCAGCTTTCTGCTATGCTATTTTCAATTATTTTCTGGCAAAAAATCCTTGACAAGCATCTTAAATTTTGACTCAATTAAATTGCTTGAAAATAAGGGCCTAAATACAAATAAGGAGGATGGAAGAGATAAGAGCGGAAGGAAAGGTGTAGGTGTATGAGGAGATTTAATTATGAGGGACTGGGGTGGAACTAATAGGATATATTATTTTAGGAATCATAATTGGTGGTGTCGCTGCCTGGGTTATCGTAGCTTCTCGCTCAGAAGGAAAGACGAAAAGCGTTGAGGCAGTAAATGATGAACTGAGAAGGCAGATCCAGCAGAAGGACACTGAGATCAATCAAATCAGGAGCGACCTGGCTACTGAAAGGCAGTCTAAGGTAGAGGCCATCACACGGCTTGAGGCGTCTCAAAAGGGGCTTGAGGAACAGAAGGCACTCATTGAGACGATGAAGAAAGAGATGACAGACACATTCAATGCCCTTTCATCCGCCGCCTTGAAAAGCAGTAGTGAAGACTTCCTGAGGCTTGCCTCGGAGCATCTCGGCAAGATCGTAACGGATACAAAGGGGAGACTTGGAGAGCATCAGGCAACGATGGACGGTCTTGTAAAGCCACTCCATGAGGCGTTAAAGAAATACGAAGAGCAGATCAATGCCATCGAGTCAAAAAGGCGGCAGGATTATGGCGGGATTGAACAGCAGATCAGGATGCTTGCCTCTACGCATCAGCAATTGCAGCGGGAGACGAGCAGTCTTGTAACCGCATTGAGAAAACCACAGGTCAGCGGTTCCTGGGGGCAGCTTTCATTGAAGAGGGCGGCCGAGCTTGCAGGGATGGCGGCCTACTGTGATTTTTATGAACAGGAGTCCGTGACAACAGATAGCGGGCGTCTTCGTCCTGATATGGTTGTCCGGCTTCCGAATGGCAGGGAGATTGTTGTAGACGCAAAGGCCCCTGTGGATGCCTATATGAATGCAATCTCCGCCTCTTCAGAAGAAGACCGGCAGAAGGCGTTGGTCAACTATGTAAACCAGGTGAGGACCCATATGAATGCCCTCGGGGCCAAATCTTATTGGGACCAGTTTCCAAAATCTCCGGAGATTGTGGTGATGTACCTGCCTGGCGAATCCTTCTTTAGTGCTGCCATAGAGCACGACAACAAACTTATCGAAGACAGCAGTATGAAGAAGGTCATATTGGCCACCCCGACAACCTTTATTGCACTTCTTAAGGCCATTGCCTATGGGTGGCAGCAGGAACAGATGACAAAGAATGCCCAGGAGATCAGTAAGTTAGGCAAGGAGCTGTACGAGAGAATAAGCACGATGTCCGGGCATTTTGGTGACCTGGGTTCTGCAATTGGAAAGGCGCTTGAGGCTTATAACAGGGCTGTGGGTTCCATGGAGTCCCGTGTATTGCCTTCTGTCAGGAGGTTTAAGGAGCTCGGCGTTGCCGGTTCTGAAGAGATCCCTGTCCTTGAACCGATAGACCAGAAACCGAGGAGTATCGATTAAGGACTAAAAAAATGGCCTGTAAATTCTTCTTGACACAAAATCAACGGATAAGGTAGTCTTAAAATTCCCATAATGAAGATAGCCATTGCATCGGATCATGGAGGCCGCGAGCTTAAAGAAGAGATCGTGGCCCTTTTAAAGGAAAAGGGGATAGATGTCATGGACTATGGTGCGGATAATCCGGAGTCTGTCGATTATCCGGACTATGGGATCAAGGTGGCAAAGGCTGTTTCAAAGGGGACGGTGGACAGGGGGATACTCTCCTGTGGAACCGGCATAGGGATGTCCATAGTAGCCAATAAGTTTCCTGACGTCCGTGCGGCATTATGTACGAACATGTATACCGCGAGGATGAGCCGGTTGCACAATGATGCCAACGTGCTCGTCCTGGGGGGCAGGACATTAGAAAAGGAAGTTGCTTTATTAATGGTAGAGGCATGGCTTAAAACAGAATTTGAGGGTGGCCGGCATCAACGGAGATTGGATAAGATAAAAGAGTTAGAGAAGGGATTGTTTAACAACAAAGAGGAGTAAGTAGCCGCAGGCT
>JAHFEQ010000015.1:0-16546 GCA_023248395.1 Nitrospirota bacterium | reverse complement strand
CGCAGGCTTTAGCCTGCGTCCTACGGAGGGCAGAGTCAATATGTCAGACTTGAAAAGCATAGACCCTGAGGTCTATGAGGCGATACAGAACGAGATAGCGAGAGAGAATAAGAAGATTATCCTCATTGCCTCAGAAAACATTACAAGCAAGGCAGTCCTTGAGGCTCAGGGCTGCGTTATGACCAACAAGTATGCCGAGGGGTATCCGCGCAAACGATACTATGGCGGGTGTGAGTATGTCGACGTTGTGGAAGAGCTTGCCATATCAAGGGCCAAGGCGATATTCGGGGCAGAGCATGTGAATGTACAGCCCCACTCAGGGACTCAGGCCAACATGGGGGTATATTTTGCGGTCTTAAAGCCTGGTGACACCATTATGGGGATGGACCTCTCCCATGGGGGGCACTTAAGTCACGGCAGCCGGGTAAATTTCTCCGGGGTATTTTATAATGTTGTAAGCTATGGGGTTAGCCGCGAGACCGGCATGATCGATTACGATGAGGTGAGAAGGATTGCCCTTGAGCGGAAACCAAGGATGATCATTATCGGCGCCAGCGCCTATTCAAGGACAATAGACTTCAAAAGATTCCATGAGATTGCCAAAGAGATTGGGGCCTATACACTGGCAGATATTGCCCATATTGCCGGGTTGATTGCGGCCGGGGTACATCCGAGTCCCTTCCCCTATGCTGACTTTGTGACGACGACCACACATAAGACCCTTCGGGGACCGAGGGGCGGGATGGTTATGTGCAGGGAGGAGTATGCGAAACTTATTGATAAGAGCCTATTCCCCGGAATACAGGGGGGGCCCCTGATGCATGTCATTGCAGCGAAGGCTGTCGCACTTAAGGAGGCTATGACACCAGAGTTCCGTGCCTACCAGACCCAGATAGTGGCCAATGCGAAACGTATAGCAAAGGGTCTGACCGGGAGGGGATATAACCTCGTTTCAGGCGGTACTGATAATCACCTGATGCTTGTCGATCTGAGAAATAAAAATATAACCGGTAAGGATGCGGAGGCAGCACTGGATGCCTCAGGGATTACTTTAAACAAGAACAGTGTCCCCTTTGATGACAAGCCCCCGATGATAACAAGTGGGGTCAGAATAGGGACCCCTGTGGTGACCACAAGGGGGATGAAAGAGCGGGAGATGGATAAGATCGTTGAGTATATCGACAAGGTGCTTACTAACATAGGGAAAGAGGATATCTATAAGGATGTGAAGGAAGAGGTTGAGAAGTTATGCAGCAGGTTTCCCGCATACTAAGGAATATATAATATGAAATGCCCATTTTGTGGCCATCTTGAAGATAAGGTTGTCGATTCAAGGGAGGCGAAGGACGGTGATGCCATAAGGCGTCGAAGGGAGTGTCTCAGATGCCGGAGGAGGTTTACCACCTATGAGCATATTGAAGATGTCCTCCCTGTTGTGGTTAAAAAGGATGGCCGCAGGGAAATGTTTGACAGGAATAAGATACTCGGTGGCCTTAAAAAGGCGTGTGAGAAGAGACCGGTAGGAATGGACGTATTAGAAGAGATTGCGACAAGGATAGAGAAAAAGGCCCAGGAGAGTGGAGAGAAAGAAATATCAAGTTCTATGATAGGGGAAGAGGTGATGAGGGAGCTTCAAAGCCTTGACGAGGTCGCCTATGTCAGATTCGCATCGGTGTACAGGGAGTTTAAGGGTATCAACGAATTTATGGATGAACTCAAGGATCTGTTGAAGGAAAGGAATAAAAAATAGACGGGAACTATGATGTGGACAATCGCAGGTGAAGGGATACATCCTATCCATGAGAAAAAACTCACGTCCTCTATTGCTGTTGAAGATTTAAAACTGCCTGACAAGGTGGTCATACCCCTGTCTCAACATATCGGAGCGCCGTGTGAGCCTTTGGTAAAGATCGGGGATCATGTAAAGAAGTATCAGAAGATCGGGGAGCCGAAAGGTTTTGTATCCGCCCCTGTCCATGCCTCGATCTCCGGCAAGGTGATAGCCATCGGCAGATTCTCCCATCCCTCCGGGAATCAGTCCCAATCCATTGTGATAGAGTCTGATGGAAAAGATGAGCCGATAGATGGCCTTGCAGAACACAGAGACTATCTCAATTTAGATCCCAAGGAGTTAAAGGATATCATCGTCAATGCCGGCATCGTAGGGATGGGTGGAGCCACATTCCCTACTCACGTCAAATTAAGCCCTCCTAAAGAGAAAAAGATAGATGTCGTGATATTAAATGGTGCAGAGTGTGAACCCTATCTGACGGCCGATGACAGGTTGATGACAGAGATGCCTGGTGAAGTAGCCGAGGGGATGAAGATACTGATGCACATTATGGGCGTAAAAGAAGGATACATAGGGATCGAAGATGATAAGCCTGGCGCCATAGAGGCCATCAGAAAGGCGATAGCAGGTACAAGTATACGTCTTATTACGGTAGAGAAGAAATATCCGCAAGGCGCAGAAAAGCAGCTTATCAAAAGTGTCCTCGGCAAGGAGGTCCCCTCCGGCGGCCTCCCAATGGATATTGGAGTTATCGTGCAGAATGTCGGGACGGCAGTGGCTATTTATAATGCTGTACGTTATGGGATCCCGCTGATTGAGCGTATTGTGACGGTTACCGGCCATGGGATTAAAAGGCCGGGGAATTTCAGGGTACGTATTGGTACCCTGCTTGAACATGTGATCACAGAGTGCGGCGGCCTTGTGGGTGATCCAGGCAAGATCATATTTGGCGGTCCTATGATGGGGATCGCCCAGTACACCCTGCATGTCCCGGTACTGAAAGGGACATCGGGGGTCCTTGTCATGCCCAAAGAGGAGGTACTGCTTGAAGACTTTCGTGCCTGCATCAGGTGCGGCAGGTGTGTCCAGGCGTGTCCCATCAGGCTATTGCCCAATATGTATAGTGTGCTTGCAGAAGCAGAAAAACCGAAAGAGGCTGAAAAATATTATGTGCTCGATTGTATCGAATGCGGCTGTTGTACCTATGTATGTCCATCGGGAAGGCCCATCGTTCATCAGATACGCTATATAAAGGCAGAAATGAGGAAGGCTAAGAACAAGGTCGCTTGAGACCTGATTGTTCATAGATCCGGTAAGGAATGGCAGAGCAGGCAGTTGCAGAGAAGGAAGAAAAAAGGCGCAGGTTAGAAGAACCGACCCCGAAGTTGGTCCTGACCTCGTCTCCCCATGCACTGGGGGAGGATTCTATTGAGAGGGTCATGTGGTCTGTGGTCCTCTCCCTTCTACCGGCCACACTGGTAGGGTTATATTTCTTTGGGTGGGATGCCTTCCAGGTTATCGTAATATCCATAGCTTCAGCACTCGGTGCCGAAGCCCTCTATCAAAAGATAAGCGGTCATAAGAACACCATAAAAGATGGTAGCGCTGCGGTTACAGGTCTGTTACTGGCGCTCACCCTTCCTCCTGCTTCACCATGGTGGCTCTCTATCATAGGCGGTTTCTTTGCCATCATTATCGTGAAACAGCTCTATGGTGGTCTTGGGTATAACCCCTTTAATCCTGCCCTTATGTCAAGGGTATTTTTGCTCATTGCCTTTCCACTCCAGATGACACAATGGCCTGTACCCCACCCACTCTTTTCAGGGATTGATGCAAGGACAGGGGCTACGCCTCTTGGAGAACTCCAGGTTGCAAGGCTGATGGGCAAGGGGATCGGTAAGGCTGCTGAACTAAACCTGTGGGATGCATTTATCGGAAATATAGGCGGGAGCATAGGCGAGGTGTCAGCGCTGGCCCTCCTGATAGGGGGAGCCTACCTTCTCTACAAACAATATATATCATGGCATATCCCTGTATCCATGATAGGGACAGTGCTGGTCTTTAGCGGTATATTTTGGATGATCAATCCGGAGAAGTATGTCAACCCAATGTTTCACCTCCTGACAGGCGGTCTGATTATCGGGGCATTTTTTATGGCAACAGATATGGTGACATGTCCTGTGACATTAAAGGGACAGTTGCTGTTTGGCTTTGGCTGTGGACTTATCACGATAATCATCAGGATGTGGGGAGGATATCCTGAGGGTGTATCCTTTGCCATTGTATTAATGAATATAGCAACACCCATGATCGATATCTATTTACGGCCAACAAGATATGGGGCAAGAAAGGCAGAGGTTAAAAGTTAGAGTATGATCCGTTTAGTTATCATCCTGACTACGATAAGTCTTATAGCCGCTGTGGCACTGGCCAAGGTTTATGATATTACGAAGGTGCGCATCGCTGAGCAGGAGCGGATAAAGACTATGAACGGTCTCAAGGCCGTTCTGCCCCCTTTCAACAATGATATCGATAAGAATGCTAAAGAAGTGGTAGTCGGTCAGGATAAAAAAGGGCGGGATATAAAGATAAAATTCTACACAGGAAAGATGGATGAGAAACCTGTCGGAGTCGCGTTCGAGATGATTGCTCCGGATGGATATGCCGGGGATATAGACATCTTGATGGGTGTCAGCCCGGGAGGAAAGGTTTCAGGCATAGAGATTATAAGCCATAAAGAGACGCCCGGACTTGGGAGCAAGATCTCACAGGATAAGTGGAAAGAGAAGTTTAAGGGAAGGTCCCTTGAGGAGGGTTCCAAATTTGCGGTCAAAAAAGACGGCGGCGTCATAGACCAGTTCAGCGGGGCTACCATCTCTCCTAGGGCTGTTGTGGGCGCTGTTAAAAAGGGTCTTGAGCTTTATAAAAAGGAGTTTAGCAATGGCGGATAGTGAGACGATTTCATCTGATATTGCCGGGGTAGAGACGGCACCGGCACCATGGTTGGATTTTAAAGAGCTGTCACAGGACCTTACCAGGGGACTCTGGCAAGAGATACCCCTCTTCCGGCTGGTTCTGGGCACATGCCCTACACTTGCTGTAACCACCTCAGCTACAAATGGGGTGGGGATGGGGATTGCTACCACCTTTGTTCTTATCGCTTCCAATGTCATGATATCACTCCTCCGCAATATTATACCGGATATGGTCAGGATACCGGCATTTATCGTCGTCATAGCATCCTTTGTTACGGTAACGGATCTGATGATGGCGGCATTTACGCCGGATCTTCACCATGCATTGGGCATATTTATTCCCCTGATCGTGGTGAATTGTATCCTCCTTGCAAGGGCAGAGGCATTTGCCTCCAAGAATAATAGTATCAGGTCGGCAGTAGACGGTCTTGGTATGGGCATAGGTTTTTCTATAGCCCTTATCCTGCTCGGGACGGTCAGGGAGATCCTTGGCAATGGGACATGGTTCGGCATTCCGGTCCTCACAGGTACGATGGATCTATTTGGCTATGACTATCAACCTTTAATCGTCATGGTCCTGCCACCTGGGGCATTTATCGGGCTTGGGTTGCTCGTTGCCGGGATGAACAAGATAGAGGCAAATAGACAGAAAAAGAGGTGATCTATGGTTGAAATCCTGCTGATACTTGTGAGTACCATATTTGTAACGAATTTCGTCCTGGCACGTTTTCTCGGGATATGCCCTTTCCTTGGCGTTTCATCGAGGATCGAGACGAGCATAGGGATGGGGATGGCAGTCATTTTCGTTATTACCTTAGCCGCCCTGAGTGCATGGTCTATAGAGAAGGTTATCCTGGTCCCCTTTGACCTCGTATATCTCAGGACCATCGTGTTTATTCTGGTCATTGCAACCCTGGTGCAGTTCGTGGAGATGGTTGTTCGTAAGACAAGTCCGGCACTCTATAATGCGCTCGGTATCTATCTCCCGTTGATCACAACAAACTGTGCGGTGCTGGGTGTGGCATTGCTGGTTGTGCAGAAGGATATGGACTTCTTTCAGACCTTCTTCTTTGGGGTAGGGGCCTCTGTTGGGTTCACAGTCGCACTCCTTCTCATGGCTGGAATCAGAGAGCAGACCGCCTACGCGAAGATACCGCAGATATTCCAGGGGACACCTATTGGACTGATTACCGCAGGTCTGATGTCTTTGGCCTTCTTAGGATTCGCAGGATTAGTGAGGATGTAGATAGGACATTTTTGAGCGTCAACATGAAATAAGGTACCTTGTTTAGGATGAACTAAATAAATAGTTGCACAAGGTAGAATAGCTAAGTTATAATTTATAAATATAACCATAAGTATTTACAAAAGATTACATAAGGGAATACGTACATGTTAGCGGCTGTCTTTACAATGGGGGCGATGGGGGTCGTGGCAAGCCTTGGGCTTGGTGTTGCGGCCAGGAAGTTTGCTGTTGAGATAGACCCAAAGATTCAGGAGATAGATGGCGCCCTGCCGCATGCCAACTGCGGGGCGTGTGGTTATGCGGGATGTATGGGATTTGCTACCGCTGTAGCCATGGGGGATGCCCCTGTTTCAGGGTGTCCGCCGGGCGGGGCGACTGTTGCGAAAAAGATTGCTTCCATTATGGGTGTGGCTGCCCCTGAGATGCCTGAGAGGATGCTTGCCAGGGTTTATTGCATTGGAGGGCATAACGAGGCTGCAGAAAAGTTTGAATATCATGGCGTACAGGACTGTAATGCGGCAGTCCTGATCGCAGGCGGCTCAAAGAGCTGCGTCCATGGATGCCTCGGGCTTGCGAGCTGTGTGAAGGCCTGCCCATTTGATGCCATGTATATGAATGAGGATGGACTTGTTGTTGTTATCGATGAAAAGTGTACAGGATGCGGCCTATGTATACCGCCCTGTCCGAAGAATCTTATAGAACTTGTCCCTGAGAATAAGGATGTCCATATCTTTTGCCGTTCCCTGGATAAGGGGACAGAGACCAAAAAGATTTGCAGTGTAGGCTGTATCGCCTGTGATAAATGTGTCAAGGCCTGTCCCTATAATGCCATAACAGTAGATAGCTTTCTTGCCCGGATAGACTACAATAAGTGTACGAACTGCGGCCTTTGTGTCCCCGTATGTCCGACAAACATTATCTCTGATCTGATCCCTGTCCGGGAGGTTGCCTATGTCCATGAAGATTGCATCGGTTGTCTTATCTGTAAAAAGGTCTGTCCTGTGGATGCGATAGAAGGTGAATCAAAGCAGTTGCACATTGTCGACCCGGTGAAGTGCATCGGATGTACGATATGCGCAGATAAATGCCCGCCTAAGGTTATCGAGATGCGGCCGCAACAAAGCAGATTTAAAGACGAGTTGGAGAGGGTAATGTCAGAGGTCGCCTAACCTGTCTGCATACCAGTTCTCCTTGCCCTGCTGTTTAAAGGGGCTATTAACCCATAAGGAGGTAGTAAAGATGATGAACACCTATGAATCAATTTTTATTCTCAGGTCCACCCTGAACGATGAGGATGTGCAGAAGACTGTCACCAAGATGGAGGGGGTTGTAAAACAGGGGGGAGAGCTTGTTGCTACGGAAAACTGGGGAAAGAAAAGGCTTGCCTATGAGGTCGAGAAGGAAAAGAAGGGTATCTATATACTACTCCGGTTTCTCGGAACGGGTAATCTTACCTCGGAACTTGAGAGGAATTACCGCATTGATGATAATGTAATAAAATTCCTGACAGTGAAGTTAGATAAAAAGGCTTTAGAGTTGTTAAAGAAGAAGGAAATGGCTTTACAAACTCCACAGGGTGAAATTGTTAAAGAAGAAAAGACTGAGGGCAGTACCGAGATTTGAAATTTCAAATCTGAAATCTCAAATTCAGGAAGGAGGATTTTACAATGAGCGGATTTAACAAGGTCATTGTCTTAGGTAATCTTACCAAAGATCCTGAGATACGCTATACCCCCAATGGCACGGCAGTTGCCAATTTCTCTCTTGCTGTAAACCGGAGATTCAAGCAAGGGGGAGAGGTCAAGGACGAGGTATGCTATCTGGACATCGTTGTCTTTGGTAAACAGGCTGAGACTTGCGGACAGTATATCAACAAGGGGGATACGGTTCTTATAGACGGGAGATTGCAGCAGAGGAGATGGGAGACAGATGATGGTCAAAAGAGGAGCAAGATAGAGGTAGTTGCCCAGAGTGTGCAATTCATGCCAAAGAGGCAGGCTGCGGCCTCAGGCACAGTAAGCGATGAAGGGGGGGGAGCGAATTCGTCCGGCGCAATGGACAACATAATAGAAGATGATGTGCCGTTTTAGCAGGTAGAAGGATGTAACCGCTGGCTTTAAGCCTGCGTTCTAATAATTATTAAATAAAAAAGGAGAAGGGAAAGTCATGGGAGAGAGATCAGAGAGGGGAGAAAGAAGGGATAGAGGGGGTAGAGAAGACAGAGAGGACAAGGAATTCAGGTCATTTTACCGCAGGAGGGTGTGCAAGTTTTGTGTCGAGAAGATTCCGCTAATCGACTACAAAGATATACAAACCCTTCGGGGCTTTGTTACGGATAGAGGAAAGATTATTCCACGGCGGATATCCGGAACCTGTGCAAGTCACCAGCGGGAGCTTACAACCTCAATCAAACGTGCACGCAATATCGCCTTCCTGCCATTTACAGAGAAGGGTTAAATTGTCATATTGTTGACGCTATTGCCTCCGGTGTTATAGTTAAAATGTGCGGATAGCGATAGCAGTCGTTACATCTTTTATTCTGATATTTGGGCTTGGGCTCTCTTCTTACATGCAGGATAAAGATGTTGTCTTGTCTAAGCATGACAACCCTGCCGGGGTCGTTCAGCAAGGCTCAATAAATAGCCTGTCCGTACCATACTCGCCATCATCTTTAAAGGTAGATAAACCGGAGGTAAAGGGTATCCATGTCACAAGCTGGGTTGCTGGTGACCCCAGGCTCTTTCCTGATCTCATAAGGCTCATTGACGAAACCGAGCTCAATACGATTGTCATAGATCTTAAGGAGGCAGATGGCCGGATCGCCTATGATGCGGATATCCCCCTTGCTAAATCCATAGGTTCAATAGAAAAGAGGATAAGGAATTTAGACAGGCTTATAGAGGAGTGTAAGAAACATAATATCTATAAGATAGCACGAATTGTCCTTTTTAAGGATACCTATCTTGCAGAGAGACGGCCTGATCTGGCTTTAACAAGCAAATCAACGGGTGAGATATGGAGGGATTATAAGGGCGCTGCATTTACAAGCCCATATATCGAAGAGGTACAGGATTATAATATCAGACTGGCAGAGGATGCGGCAAGACGCGGTTTTGATGAGATCCAGTTTGATTATATCCGTTTCCCAAGCGATGGCCTCCTTAGTGATATCCTGTATCCTGCAGACCACAATGAAGAAAAGGCCATTTCTACAATCACAGGCTTTGTAGAGCGGGCAAAGGATCGACTATCCCCCTATCATGTTAAACTTTCTATTGATGTCTTTGGCCTGACTACCCTGAGCGATGGAGTGGGTATAGGACAGAACTTCAAGCAGTTAATCGACAGGGCAGATTATATATCCCCCATGGTCTATCCATCACACTACTGGAAGGGATCTTATGGCTTCAAGAGTCCTAATAGTGCCCCCTATGAAATAGTAAACGCTGCCTTGAGAGATGCCATAAAAAAGTCTGTAGATGAGAAACAGTCTGCAGAGGTTGTGAAAAGCAAAATAAGACCCTGGCTGCAGGACTTTACCCTTGGCCCTCCTCATTATGGACCTGAAGAGGTCAGGATCCAGATAAAGGCCGCTCAGGAGCATGGTATAAAAGAGTGGCTTCTCTGGAATCCAGGTGTACACTATACAAGAGAGGCCCTCCTGCCATACTGGAAGCCTGCGGCCGTTCACGCCAGCCTGGAGACAGAGGATGCTAATCCCGTTATCTCACAGGTAGAGCAGGAAAGCTCCGATACCCCCCAGCAGGCTACAGAGACTCTGCAATAACTCCACCCATCTTTGATTCCTGATGATCCTGTGATAAAATACTTCTGTGCATCCCCTCTGGCCCCCCATCTCCGATAGCTATCGTGATATCGGCCGTATGCTCATTTCCTGTCCAGACCGACCGGGCATCGTGGCCGGTGTGTCCCGCTTCCTCTTTGAACAAGGCGCCAACATCATGGATTCAGATCAACATTCGACAGATCCCACTGGGGGCACCTTCTTTATGAGGGTGGAATTCCATCTGCCGGGACTCGAGCAGCGCGGGTCTGACCTGGAGAATACCTTTGCAACTGTGGCCAAAGACTTTCAGATGGACTGGCGGCTGGCCTATGCCAGCCGAATTAAACGCCTGGTCATCTTTGCCTCGCGGGCGGAGCATGCACTCTTTGAACTCCTCTGGCAACGCCGGGCAGGCGATCTGCGGGCAGAGATCGTTATGGTCATCTCTAATCATCAAGACTTAAGAGAGACGGTAGAGTCCTGGGGAGTCCCCTTCCACTATGTTCCGGTAGAAGCAGGGCGGAAGCAGGAGGCAGAGGAGAAACAGTTGCAACGGATGGCGGATCGGATCGATCTGGTCGTGCTGGCCCGCTACATGCAGGTTCTCACCCCCTATTTTATCTCTCACTATCCCAGTCGTATTATCAATATCCACCACAGCTTTCTACCGGCCTTTGTGGGAGCCAACCCCTACGCACGGGCGCATGAGCGGGGAGTCAAGTTGATCGGCGCCACGGCCCACTATGTAACAGAAGATCTGGATGCCGGACCGATCATCGAACAGGACGTTCAACGGGTTGACCATCGCCATAGTACAGAGGACCTCCAGAGGATCGGCCGCCACATCGAGCGAGTCGTGCTTGCCCGGGCAGTCGCCTGGCATGTTGAAGACCGGGTGCTGGTTCATGGCAACAAGACCGTCGTCTTCGCCTGAGGGGCTTGAGGGGAGGCAGGCATTATGCAGGCCGTATCTCTTCATCTATCTGCCCGTCCACCATCTTAAGGATCCGGTCTGTCTGCAGGGCGAGTTTTTCGTTGTGGGTGACGACTACAAAGGTTGTGTTGAATTCGTGGTTGATCCTTTTGAGAAGTGCAAAGACCTCATCGCCTGTGTGGGTATCGAGATTCCCGGTGGGTTCATCTGCCAGTATGATCTCAGGACTGGTGATGAGCGCCCGGGCGATTGCCACCCGCTGCTGTTCGCCTCCTGACAGTTCTCCGGGTTTGTGCCTCATACGGTCCTTCAGACCGACTCCGGTCAGGATATCTTCTGCACGATCCGAGGCCTTTTTCCTATCCATCTTAAGTATCATCGCAGGGATGAGTGTATTCTCAAGGGCAGTGAACTCTGGTAAGAGGTGGTGGAATTGAAAGACGAAGCCAACCTTCCTGTTACGGAAAGAGGCGAGTTCCGCATCGGACTTTTCAAAGATATTTGTACCACTTAATATAACTTCTCCAGTCGTCGGTCTGTCGAGGACTCCGAGTATGTTAAGGAGTGTGCTCTTTCCCACACCGGATGCGCCCATGATGGCGATCATCTCTCCCTGCCGGATTGTCATATCGATCCCTTTAAGGATGTGGAGTTCCTGGCCGTTCAGATGGAAGCTCTTGTGGAGGCCTTTGGTTATTAATAGTTCATCCATGTTCTGATCTGTATCTTCTAACTTGGGATGCAGGCTAAAGCCTGCGTCTACAACCTGCGGCTACTTTTTACTTCCATCTTCTAATTTGTTCTCCCCTTCTCTTCTTATAATGCCTTGTTTCTCTGCCTTCTCTACAACCGTGTTGATCTTTTCTTCTATGGTTTCCTTTTTATCTTCGAGTTTTTCTTTGAGCTGGTCTGACTTCTCTCCGACGTATTCTGATTTTTCCTTTATGGTCTTTCCCACATCTGCAGACTTTTTTCCAAACCAGCGTATCTTCTCACCGCCGTTCCACAGGATGAAGGCAATGAGTATTCCAGCAATAATGACAAGATAAATAAACATACGTAGTAATTTAAACATGGTTTGTTACCTCCATTCAAATCCCCCCTTGCCCCCCTTTTCTAAAGGGGGGGAGTGTTTTTATTCATACCGTAGCGCTTCCACCGGATCTAACTTGGCTGCCTGCCAGGAGGGATAAAGGGTGGATAGAAGGCTTATCCCTATCGCAGAGGATGCGACAAGCAGAAGGTCAGTTACCCTGGTGGTTACAGGAATCTGACTGATATAATAGACATCCGCAGGGAGCGTGTAGAAATTCTGTATCAAAAGGGATATGGCATAACCAAGCGGGATGCCTATCACTGTCCCTACAATGCCGATGATGATCCCCTGTATTATAAATATCCGCATGATTCCCTGTCGTGATGCCCCCATGGCCTTGAGTATGGCAATCTCACGGGACTTTTCGATGACGATCATGGTCAGTGTCCCGATGATATTAAAAGCCGCCACAAGGACGATCAATATGAGTATGATAAACATCACGATCTTTTCCAGTTGAAGGGCTGAAAAGAGGTTTCGATTCATTTCCATCCAGTCCCGAGCCCAGAACGAAGGTCCCAGACTAAACTCAATACGCCTGGCAATCTCTTTTGCCTTGAATATATTATCCACCTTGACGGCGATAGCGCTGACCACCTCCCCGGTGCTGAAAAAATCCTGGGCATCTGCAATAGATATATAGGCCAGCTTGGAATCATATTCATACATGCCGGAGTCGAATATCCCTACCACAGCAAACCTCCTGAACTTCGGTATCATTCCCATTGGGCCAATCTTTCCTGTTGGTGAGACGATGTTTATCGTATCCCCTGCTGAAACAGAAAGATGCTTTGCCAGCTCTGCTCCAAGTATTATCCCAGGATGTTGAATGCCATCTTTCGTAAGACCTGTGCTAAGGGACTTGAGATCTCCCAATTTCACTGTCTTTGATATGTCTGTTACCTTCCCTTCAAGCCCCGGGTCAATCCCACGTATGATCGCGCCTGTTGTGCTGAGGTGTGAGGTAAGCATGGCCTCATTTTGTATGAAAGGCGCCGCAGAGACCACATGGGGAAGCCCCTCTATCTTAGAGGCGATATCCATGTAATCTGAGACTCCGCCGCCCCTCATATTTTGTACGATCACATGGGCATTTGTCCCCAGGATCTTGTCCCGGAGGTTTTCTGAAAAACCTGTCATGACAGCAAGCGTGGCTATCAGGGTGGCCACACCAAGACCGACCCCTCCAATGGAAATAAATGTGTTGAGGGATATAGCCTTGTGCCTTTTTTTTGCCTTCAGATAGCGGAGTGCGATAAAGAGCTCGTAAGGGAGCCGCGTCATCTTTTCAACGTGCCTCGGGTCTCATATGGGGGAAGAGGATGACATCACGTATCGAGGGCTGTCCGGTAAAGAGCATGACAAGGCGGTCTATGCCTATCCCTTCACCCGCAGTAGGCGGCATTCCATACTCAAGGGCACGGATAAAGTCTTCATCCATCTTTTGCGCCTCTTCATTGCCGCCTGCACGTTCTGTCTCCTGCGAGAGGAATCTCTGCCTCTGATCCTCAGGGTCAGTCAGCTCAGAAAAGGCATTGGCCACCTCCATGCCGGCAATGTATAACTCGAAACGTTCGGTAATGTCGGGATCACTACTTTTTCTCCTGGCAAGGGGTGATACATCCGTAGGGTAGTCTATAATAAATGTTGGCGTTATGAGATATTCCTCCACCTTCTTCTCAAAGATCTCCAGGGTAATCCTGGCAAGTGATTCATCCCCTTTGAGGGGGACCTCGTTCTGCCTGGCCCATTCAAAGGCAAGTGTCCTATCCTCTATGACCTTTTTATCAATCGGGGTATATTTTAATACAGCGTCCTTAAGTGTTAGCCTCTCCCATGGCGGGGCGAGGTCTATCTCATGTCCCATGACTGACAATTTCAGGCTGCCAGTAACCTTATTGGCTATTGAAGTCATCATCTCTTCTGTAAGTTCCATAAGATCATGGTACTCTGCATAGGCCATATAGAACTCTAACATCGTAAACTCCGGATTGTGTCGGGTCGAGAGCCCCTCATTCCTGAAATTCCTGTTGATCTCATAGACACGCTCAAACCCTCCCACGATCAGTCTCTTTAAATAAAGCTCCGGGGCTATCCTGAGATAGAGGTCTATCCCGAGTGCATTGTGGTGGGTCTTAAAGGGCCGGGCAGTTGCCCCTCCCGGAATGGGTTGCATCATGGGGGTCTCTACCTCTAAGAAACCCTGGTTATCGAGAAACTCTCTCAGATACTTTATGATCTTACTGCGGGTGACAAAGACCCTTTTCACCTCAGGGTTGACGATCAGATCCACATAGCGTTGCCGGTACCTGACCTCAACATCCGTCAGACCGTGCCACTTCTCAGGAAGCGGCCTCATCGATTTAGACAAGATGTTAAACTTCTCTACTTCTATGGTAAGCTCTCCTGTCTTGGTGCGGAACACCAGGCCTTCTACGCCGATGAAGTCTCCGATGTCGATCTTCTTAAAGATTGAATAGTTATCTTCACCAACGACCTCCTTTTTTATGTAGACCTGGACCCTCCCTCCATTGTCCTGGATATGGGCGAAGGTCGCCTTCCCAAAGCTCCGGAGGGCAACGATCCTCCCTGCAAGGGTACAATGATATTGTTTCCCCGCTAACTCCTCTGCGGAGAGTGTGCCATATTTCTCTGCGATACCCTGCGAGGAGTCACTTGCCTTGAATGTGTTATTGTACGGATTGATTCCGAGAGAGCGGAGTTCCTGGAGTTTTTTGATTCTCTGTAAGATCAGTTCATTTACATCTTCCATTTCCGGCATTATACGTGGGTGGGGGCGATGAGTCAAGGGGAGCCTAAGGCTTGCCCACCTCTGGCTTTTGCTCCAGAAGGTGGCCAGATAGTTATCGAGTCTGAATTCATTGAGACCGAGGAATTTATGAGGATAGTTCTGCTATATTTTTTTGGTCAGGAACTTTGAAATCTCCTCGACCGGCAGGGGCCGACTCAACAGAAAGCCCTGGGCCTCATCACATCCACGTGATCTTAAAAATGCCAGTTGTTGCTCGGTCTCCACTCCTTCAGCGATGACCTTTAAATTCAAGCTATGCGCAAGGGCAATAGTTGATTCAATAATAGCCGCATCGCTGCGACTTGTAGCAAGATTCATAACAAAAGAGCGATCGATCTTTAAAGCATTTAAAGGCATGGACCTCAAATAGTTTAATGATGAATACCCGATGCCAAAATCATCAATGGAAATTTGTATCCCCATATTTTTAAATTCATGCAAAATGGCGATGGCCTCCTCCGGGTCTTGCATGATCATGCTTTCGGTAATTTCCAGTTCCAGATATTCAGGATGAAGATTCACATTACGTAAGGCCTGTGTTACAACTTCTATCATGTTCTTTTGATTAAACTGACGATTTGATACATTTACCGATATGACAATCGGCTCGTAACCAGCTTCCTGCCAAGCCCTGTTTTGTGAACATGCTGTGTGCAATATCCACTCGCCAACCGGTATTATAAGGCCAGTTTCTTCCAAAACGGGGATGAATTGCGATGGAGGCACAAGATCAGAATCAGCAGGCTTCCAGCGCAGCAAGGCTTCCAGACTAGTGATTTTATTTCCTAAAATGCTTTTTTTGGGTTGGTAGTAGAGCAGGAACTCCCCTTTTTCCAACGCCTTATGAAGCTTGCTCGACAAAATGAGATATTCCGACGCCTTGGCATTCATGGATTTGGAGTAATACTGATAGCTATTTCTTCCTTTCGCCTTGGCCTGGTACATGGCAACATCTGCGCTTTTGAGAATGTCTGAACTTTCTTCTCCGTCAGCCGGATACAAGGATATACCGATACTTGCGGTTATAAACACCTCATGTCCATCCAAATCAAAAGGCCTGGATATGTTTTCTAATATGCGCGAGGCCGCTTTGCCTGCATCGTGAATATGGACAAGGTTTTGCAATAATAAAACGAATTCATCCCCTCCCAACCGTGCCGCAGTATCCGGGTTTTCATTTTCTTCCACCCGTGCGATATAGTCTGAGGTTCTGAGCGATTTAAGCAATCGGTTTGATACAGCCTGTAAAAGCTTGTCACCCATATCATGCCCGAGTGTATCATTAATGCGCTTGAAATCATCCAAATCAACAAATAATACGGCAAGAATAAGTTTGCTCCGGTGTGCATAGGCTATGGCCTGTTTTAACAGCTCTTTGAAGAGGGTACGGTTTGGCAGATTGGTCAAACTGTCGTAGTAAGCGAGAAGACGGATTTGTTTCTCGGCCTCCTCGCGACTTTTTATCTCTTGTTGCAACGTACTTATTTTAGAGACAGAGATAATCATTAATGAAGCAACGAGCAATGTTACTAATAAAGCATCGAAAAAGCCAATAATCAGTACTTCACGTGAAATACGGCCCCAGAGTAGATAGCTTAACACAATAGAAACTACCAATGTACAAATTTCCGAGAGAACAACGCCGAGCCAGAGAAAGTGCCAGAGATTGCTCTGACTTATTTTATCTATTATTTGGTCTTTCGATATCATTGATAAAAAATGACCTTCCTTGAATTTCAATTGTAATCGGCGTTATTATAACATATCTTAACTATATACAGAATCACTACTGTCCCAATGTTATTGAAATAATTTCAATTGGTTACGGTTATCATCCTTTGGTTCTTCATAGTCGATATACGAAAGAGCTTGTAGGATGGGCGTTTTCTCGAACAGTGTGACGC
>JAHFEQ010000061.1 GCA_023248395.1 Nitrospirota bacterium | reverse complement strand
ACTGGATATGACACATGGTGCAGGGGGTAGCATACTTCCTGGAGAAGTAGGGGATTGCATCCGCCTTATCCGGCAGGAAATATCCTGCAAGAGACACCAGAGTCAAAAATATAATGAAAATGACTTTTCGCATTAAGCCTTGACGACTATTACCTTAATTTCTGCAGTAACATCCGGGTGAATCTTTATGGGTACATGAAACAGACCAAGCTCTTTGATGGGTTTTTCAAGATGTACCTGCCGCTTATCTATCGTGACACCTTCTTTTTCAAGCGCCTCAGCAACGTCGGCGGAGGTGACAGAGCCGAACATCCTCTCTCCATCTCCAACCTGTCTGGAGACCGTAATCGATATCGCGCTAACCTTTTTTGAAAATTCTTCTGCCTCATGCAGACTGCGTTTCAGGTTCTCTTCAGCCTTCTTTTTCTCCCGCTCCGCTAACCGTACATTCTCAGCAGTGGCCTCTGCAGCCTTTTTCCCGGGGATAAGAAAGTTCCGGCCATAACCATCCGCTACATTGACGACATCCCCTGTCTTCCCTAAACCCTTGACGTCTTCTTTCAGGATAAGCTTCATGTCTTCTCCATGATTAAGATGCCCTTTGAACCTTCATTGTTATAGCGAAGTTATGGCACCCTGTCAATAAAAAATATTTGACACCCCCCCTTTGCTTCTGTAACATTAATGATGGATGCCGAAGTGGTGGAACTGGTAGACACGCTAGGTTCAGGGTCTAGTGCTCGCAAGGGCATGGGGGTTCGACTCCCCCCTTCGGCACCATGAATGGTAGACGGGTTTTCGAATGAAGATAAAAAAAATACTAAAAGTTATCTTGTTAATAGCCGTTTTTATCAGCTATCTTAATTATAGTAGTCCTGCTCTGGCAGATGCAGCCCCTTCCATCATTGGGGCCGAATTGATTGACGCAGGTGGCTATATAGCAGATAACATAGAGAGTTTGGGGACTATCAAGGGTTCTCCTGAAGAGAAGAATATATTTGCTGCCGGAGATGATGTGGTCATTCTTTTACATCATCAGAGTGAGGTTTCAGTCGGTGACAGGCTTACGATATTCAGACCCCCCCTATTTGTTACCCATCCTAAGACAGGAAAGAGGGTTGGGATGCTCTTTATGCCTGTTGGGATGATAGAGCTTAAAGGGGTTCAGGGAAGGGATGCCGTTGGCAGGATCATCATATCTTATTCCTATATATCTCCCGGAGATCAGATACAGCCTCATCGATCAGTCGCTCCTGTGACTAAAATAGTACAAACAGACCGTGATGTTTCCGGGTATATTGTAGAGTCTCAGGAAGGCAAGATGTTAAATGCAGAATACGGCATTGTATATCTTGACAGGGGTGTCTCAGATGGGATCATTCCAGGGACCATCTTTTATGTTATTGGAGAAGATCATCATGATGTCATTGGCGAGTTAAGGGTAATCTCTGTGCAGGCCACGACATCTACGGCTATCGTCATAAAGAGTGCAGAGCCATTTAGCATAGGCAGTAAGGTTGGGACGGCTACTACAAAATAAGAGTACCTGCCATTTGTGAAATTTTACACCTTATTGAAGTCCTCATGTCATTCCCACGAAGATAATATTCTCATCTTCAATGGAGGAGTCGTGTCGTGTTGAAGGATCACGGGATTAAACGGATAGACCTGAACCACCCGGACTATCCTGACCGGTTAAAAAATATAGATGGCCCGCCTCTATACCTGTATATGAAGGGGGAAATCTGTCAGCAGGATTCCAATGCGATAGCCATTGTGGGAACGAGGAGACCTACCCCCTATGGAAGAAGAGTTGCAGAGAGGCTTGCCACTGAATTATCCTTTGCCGGCTTTACAATAGTCAGTGGTATGGCCAGGGGGATAGATAGCGTTGCCCACAAGGCTGCGCTAAAGGCCGGCGGAAGGAGTATAGGAGTTTTGGGATGCGGAATTGATGTGGTATATCCGAGGGAGAATAGTCCCCTTTTTGCTGATATGGCAGGGAGCGGGGCCCTTATATCAGAATTTCCCATGGGGACAGGACCAGAGAAGAAAAATTTTCCGCAGAGAAACAGAATCATCAGCGGCCTGTCCCTCGGAACAGTGGTGATAGAGGCTTCGGAAAGAAGTGGTTCCCTGATTACTGCAAGGTTTGCCCTTGAGCAGGGCCGGGAGGTCTTTGCTGTGCCAGGGAATATAAACTCACCGGTGAGTATCGGGACAAATAATCTGATTAAACAGGGCGCTAAATTGGTGGCAACTACAGAGGATATCTTAGAAGAATTTGAACAATTGTTGACGCACGGGTCAAAACATGGTATCAAAAGTAGCCTTATAGACCACAGGACCCCTTCCGGGGAGGAAGGAATAGTATATAAGATATTGACGCTGGAGCCCAAACACATCAATCAGATCATCATCGAAAGTGGTGTTGAACCACCCAAGGTGATGCAGCTTCTTCTCGACCTTGAGATAAAGGGGCTTATAGAGCAGATAGCTGGAAGTTGCTATGTGAAGGCAAATTTATAAATCAAGAACTAAGAACAAGGAACTAAGAAATGTCAAAACCATTAATCATAGTTGAATCTCCTTCAAAGGCAAGGACGATTACCAAATACCTTGGTAAAAAATACAATGTCATGGCCTCGGTCGGTCATGTAAAGGACCTTCCCCAGAGCAAGCTTGGGGTGGATATCGATGACAATTTCGCCCCGCACTATACAACGATAAAGGGGAAGGGGAAGATACTCTTAGAGATCAAGAAGGCTGCAAAGTCAGCCTCTGCTATATTCCTTTGCCCGGACCCTGACAGAGAGGGGGAGGCCATTGCATGGCATATCGCCGGCGAGCTTAACGAAGATAAAGAAAATATCTACCGGGTCCTCTTTCATGAGATTACAGAAAAGGCTATCAAAGAGGCTTTGCGTGATCCTGGCAGGATTGATATGAACCTGGTGAATGCACAGCAGGCAAGGCGTATCCTTGACCGCATTGTAGGTTACAAGTTAAGCCCCCTTTTATGGGAAAAGGTACGACGCGGCCTGAGTGCCGGGAGGGTCCAGTCTGTTGCCGTGCGCCTGATCTGCGACATGGAGAAGGAGATCAATCAGTTTGTATCTGAAGAGTACTGGTCTATTCATGCAAAGGTTGAGGGAAAGGCCCCGCCTCCGTTTGAGATAAAACTGATAAAATACCGTCATGAGGATCTCAGGATTGCCAATCAATCAGAGGCAGAGAGAATAAAGAGCGCCCTCTCCGGAGGTGAGTATATTGTCAGGTCGATTGAGAGGAAGGAGAGAAAGAAAAATCCTCTTCCGCCATTTACAACCAGTAAACTTCAGCAGGAGGCCGCAAGGAAGTTACGGTTTACGGCACAGAAGACTATGATGATTGCCCAGAGGCTTTACGAGGGGTTAGAGATAGGAGACGAAGGACCTGCAGGGCTTATCACGTATATGCGTACGGACTCTGTGCGTGTCTCAAAGGATGCACAGATGGAGGTACGGGAGTATATAAAGGATCATATTGGCCGTGAGTACCTTCCAGGGAGTGGAGTGGACTACAAGAACAAAAAGGGGATACAGGACGCCCATGAGGCGATCAGGCCAACGGCCATGGTGCGTACCCCTGACAAGATTAAACAGTTTGTGGATAAGGATGCCTATAATCTCTACAAGCTGATATGGAATAGATTTGTTGCGTCCCAGATGAACCCTGCTATTCTGGATACAACAACCGTCAATATTGAGGCAGGTGAATATCTGCTCCGTGCCACGGGATCGGTTATCAAGTTTATCGGATTTATGAAGCTCTATCAGGAAGAGAGGGATGAGTCGGAACAGGCCCCGGAAGAAGGAGAGGAGGGGATCATCCCTTCATTAACAGAGGGAGAACGCCTTGCCCTTCTCTCGATCGAATCAAAGCAGCATTTTACGCAGCCACCGCCGCGCCTTACAGAGGCCACACTGATCAAGGAGCTTGAAGAAAAGGGGATTGGCCGTCCCAGTACCTATGCCTCTATCCTGTTTACGATACAGGATCGGAAGTATGTCGAGAAGAGAGAGGGGAGATTTTACCCTACAGAGCTGGGAATCCTTGTAAATGATCTGCTGGTAGAGCATTTCCAGGAGTTGATTGATGTCACGTTTACCGCAAAGATGGAAGAAGAGCTTGATGAGATAGAAGAGGGGAGATATGAATGGACAGCGGCAGTAGGGGATTTTTACAGGCCGTTTAGTCAGCATCTTGAAAAGGCGCAGAAAGAGATGCGAAATCTCAAAAGGGAAGAGACCCCCACGGATGTGAAGTGTGACAAGTGTGGAAGCACTATGGTTATAAAGTGGGGGAAATTGGGATACTTCCTGGCCTGTTCTACCTATCCGGAGTGCAAGAATACTACGGAATTCAGGCGTGGAGAGGATGGTAAGGTCGAGGTCGTTCGGGAGGAGAGCAGCGGTGAAAGTTGTCCGGCCTGCGGATCTCCTATGGTCATCAAGAGCGGCAGATATGGAAGATTCCTTGCGTGTTCAAATTATCCTGCCTGCAAAACGACAAAACCGATTACAACCGGCGTCAAATGCCCTGAGCCTGACTGCAATGGAGACCTGACAGAGAGGAGGAGTAAAAGGGGCAAGGTTTTTTACTCATGCACAAAATATCCTGCCTGCAAGTTTGCGATGTGGGACAAACCTGTCCCGAAACCATGTCCGCAGTGCGGGGCTTCCTTCCTTGTAGAGAAGAGTAAGCGGGGAGGGAGCAGTAAAATAGTATGCCGTAGAAAAGGTTGCGGATACGAGGAAGGATGAAACCTGAGCTTGTCGTCATAGGGGGCGGGCTTGCCGGATCTGAGGCCGCCTGGCAGGCTGCGACGAGAGGTGTCCGTGTACTGCTATATGAGATGCGGCCGGGGCGAATGACAGAGGCCCACAGGACTGGAGACCTGGCGGAACTCGTATGCAGCAATTCCCTTAAATCTACGGATGTCTCTAATGCCCATGGGCTCCTTAAAAAAGAGCTGAGGATGCTGGGCTCCCTGATCATCCAGGTGGCCGATAAGACAAGGGTTCCCGCAGGCTCTGCCCTTGCCGTTGACCGCAGCGAATTTTCAAAGAGGGTCACAGAGGTCATTTCCTCTCATCCCCGGATAAAGATTATCAGGGAAGAGGTCATAGAGCCATCCTTTGAGATCCCTGTGATCGTGGCTACAGGCCCTCTCACATCAGAGAGATTAACAGCGGGTCTCCGGAAGATTATAAAGCATGACCTGATCTATTTTTATGACGCCATCTCCCCCATCATTGGTGGCAGCAGTATTAATGAGGAGATCGCCTTCAGGGCTTCCCGGTACAACAAGGGTGGCGCTGACTATATCAATTGCCCGATGAGCAAAGAAGAATATGAGCATTTTTACCATAGGCTTATCTCTGCAGACAAGACACTAATGAAAGAGTTTGAGGATATCCCCTGCTTTGAAGGGTGTATGCCTGTGGAGGCTATGGCGGAGCGGGGCATAGATACCCTTGTCTATGGTCCATTAAAGCCAGTCGGGCTCAAAGACCCGCGTCAGGGAGAGCCCCCCTATGCCGTGGTGCAATTACGGCAGGAAGATAGATTTGGGCAGGCATACAACATGGTAGGTTTTCAGACGAGACTAAAATGGCCTGAGCAGAGGAGAGTCTTCCGTATGATCCCCGGGCTTGAACAGGCCGAATTCCTGCGATATGGGAGCCTTCACAGGAATACCTTTATAAACTCCCCCCTTCTCCTGGATACCTCTCTCAGGCTGAAAAAAGAGAGCAACATCTATCTGACCGGTCAGATCGTCGGCGTGGAGGGGTATGCAGAGTCCGTTTCAATGGGGTTATTAGCCGGGCTATCGGCAGCCACGCATTTACGCGGAGAGGAATTTATGCCGCCTCCCGACACTACCGGCATAGGGACGCTTTTGAATTATGTTACAACCGGAGGTCTGACAGAATTCCAACCCATGAATATCAACTGGGGGCTGTTTCCTCCCCTATTGCCAAAGAAAAGGGATAAAGACGTATACAGGGAGAAACTGGGTGAAAGGGCTATTAAGGATCTTGAAAGATGGAAGAAACAATTAAAGGTTTTTTAGGATACCTCTCTACAGAGAGAAATATGTCCCCCCATACTCTGCGGAATTATCTCTCGGACCTTGCTCAATTTGAAAAATTTTTTAAAGGGGTCTTAAAAAAGGCGACCCTTTCGACAGAAGACCTCCGCAACGTTGACCATATTATGATAAGGGCCTTTCTCTCAAACCTACATGACAAAGGGATCAGTAAGTCATCCCTGGCAAGAAAGATCTCTGCACTGCGGACTTTTTTTAACTATTTCTGCAGGGAGTCAGATAGACCAGGCAATCCGGGAAAGATGGTCTCAACTCCAAGGAGAGAGAAGAACCTTCCGAGATTCTTATCTATAGATGAGATGGACAGATTACTGAATGCATCCGTTGGTGAAGATGCATCGGTAAGAAGAGACAGCGCCATATTGGAGACCTTCTATTCTGCCGGGCTCAGGATAGGGGAGATAGTTGCTATTGATCTTGAAGATATAAATTTTGCAGATCATCTGATAAGGGTTAAGGGGAAAGGGAGAAAGGAGAGGATCGTACCGATTGGTTCAAAGGCAGTAGAGGCGATAAGAGAATATCTGAAAATGCGGAGTGCAGGGCAGCCCCTTTTTCTTAATCGCTATGGGAAGAGGCTTACCACGAGGAGTGTCCACAGGATCGTAGGAAAATATAAAAGGCTTAGCGGGCTCTGGGATATAACCCCCCATTCTATCCGGCATTCTTTTGCGACGCATATACTGGACGGTGGAGCGGATCTCCGCTCTGTACAGGAGATGCTTGGTCATGCGAATCTCTCCACGACACAACGATATACCCATGTGAGTATGGATAAGTTGATGGAGATATATGACAAGGCGCACCCGAGGGGGAAGAAGGATAGTAGATAGTAGGTAGGGTGTAGGGGGTAGCCGCAGGCTTTAGCCTGCGTTAGATGTCAGAGGTAAGAAGTTAGAAATAAGAAGTGAGAAGGAGGGAAATTCATGATTCGTAGCACTACGATTCTCTGCGTCAGGCGTAACGACAAGGTGGCCATTGCCGGTGATGGTCAGGTCACTGTGGGTAATACGATTATGAAACACAATGCAAGAAAGATCAGGAGGATGTATAATGGCACGATCCTGTCAGGTTTTGCAGGAGGCGCAGCCGATGCCCTTACATTGTATGAGAGATTTGAGGCCAAGCTTGAGCAATACCATGGAAATCTGACCCGGGCTGCTGTAGAGCTTGCCAAAGACTGGAGGACGGATAAGATCCTGAGGCGGCTTGAGGCGCTGCTTTGTGTTGCTGATAGAAATTCCTCTTTAATTATTTCAGGCACAGGTGATATAATCGAACCGGAAGATGGTATTGTGGCGATAGGCTCAGGTGGACCCTACGCCCTCGCAGCCGCGAGGGCCCTTATAGGACACACCCATATGGGGGCAAGGGAGATTGCAGAGGAGGCCATGAAGATAACCGCAGGGATATGCATCTATACGAATAGCGAGATATTAATAGAAGAACTATGAGGGCATTGCATGAGTGACTTTCTTACACCGCGCCAGATAGTAGAAGAGCTCGACAAATATGTCATCGGACAGGCGAAGGCCAAGCGGGCTGTCGCGATTGCGCTCAGGACACGCTGGCGCAGACAAAGGCTTTCTGAGGACCTTCGGGATGAGGTTATCCCTAAAAATATCATCATGATAGGACCCACGGGTGTTGGCAAGACAGAGATATCACGCCGATTGGCCAGGCTCTCTCAGGCGCCCTTTGTCAAGGTAGAGGCCTCCAAGTTCACAGAGGTTGGATATGTCGGGAGAGACGTGGAATCTCTGGTGCGGGATTTAACCCAGCTTGCCGTAAATATGGTAAAAGAGGAGAAGACGCAGACAGTTCAGGATAAGGCAAAGCGTCAGGCAGAAGAGAGGATGCTTGACATTTTGCTGCCAACCCCATTGCCAAGACCACCGCAGGATATCACTATTGAGACGGCACACACAGACACGACCCGGGAAAAACTCCGGGTTCAACTAAATGAGGGGAGGCTTGATGATCGCCTGGTCGAACTTGATGTGAAAGAGAAGGTAGTCCCTGTGGGCGTGATATCTAATATTGGTATGGAAGATCTGGAGATGAATCTGAAAGAGATGCTTGGCGGTCTATTTCCTGGTAAAAATAAGAGGAGAAGGGTCAAGGTAAAGGATGCAATGAATATCCTTGCTGAGGAGGAGGTCCAGAAGTTAATCGATATGGACGAGGTTGTCAAAGAGGCAATAACCAAGGTAGAGGAGTCCGGAATTGTCTTTCTCGATGAGATAGACAAGATTGCCAGCAGGGAACGGGGGCATGGGCCGGATGTGTCGAGAGAAGGGGTCCAGCGGGATCTTTTGCCGATCGTTGAGGGCTCTACAGTCACCACAAAGTATGGTCCTGTAAGGACGGATCATGTACTCTTTATCGCGGCGGGTGCATTTCATGTTACAAAACCTTCGGACCTTATTCCTGAGCTTCAGGGCCGTTTCCCGATCAGGGTTGAGTTGGACTCCCTTGGGGAACGGGATTTTGTGCGAATTCTTACAGAACCAAAGAATGCACTGATAAAGCAGTACATTGCCCTTCTGCATACCGATGGGGTTGAGCTGACTTTCACAGACGATGCGATCAAAGAGATTGCGGCGACAGCCGTGGCTGTCAATGAGCGAATGGAGAATATAGGGGCCAGGCGGCTATTCACGATCCTGGAGAAGATGCTGGATGAAATATCCTTTGATGCCCCTGATTTTCCTGAAAAGAGATTTATTATTGATGCCAAATATGTACGGGATCGGTTAGCAGACATTGTGAAGGACCAGGACCTGAGCAGGTATATATTGTAATGCAGCGTAACATAGAAAAGGCACAGATCCTTGTTGAGGCGCTCCCGTATATACGGAATCTCTCCGGGAAGACGATCGTCATAAAGTTTGGCGGCAATGCAATGATTGATGAACGGCTCAAAGAGATGTTTGCAGAGGATGTAGTACTGGTAAAGTATATCGGGATGAATCCGGTTGTCGTTCATGGCGGTGGTCCTCAGATTACAGAGGTTATGGATAAGATGGGTAAAAAGCCTGTCTTCATCGAAGGGATCCGGATAACCGATGGTGAGACAATGGACATTGTGGAGATGGTGCTTGGGGGGAAGATCAATAAGGAGATAGTGAACAGGATTAATCAGCATGGCGGAAAGGCTGTTGGACTTACAGGGAAAGATGGAAGGCTTATCCAGGCAAGAAAGCTGAGAAGTCCCCGCAAGGGTCCTGGAATAGATCGGGGGCTTGTCGGAGAGGTGGAGTCGATATCCCCGCAGATTATCCGTTCATTAGAGGAAAACAGATTTATTCCTGTAATCGCTCCGATAGGAGTCGATGGGAAAGGGAGGACCTACAATATCAATGCGGATACTGCTGCGGGCGCCATAGCGGCAACCCTTAAAGCGGAGAAGTTAATCTTTTTGACTGATGTGGAGGGTATCCTGGATAAGAATGGGAAACTTCTGTCTACCTTGAACCGTAAAGAGGCCCTGCGACTCATTAAGAACGGTATCATAAGATCAGGGATGCTGCCTAAGGTCAAGGCCTGTCTGTCGGCGATTGAAGGGGGGGTCAGGAAGACGCACATCATTGACGGCAGGATAACCCATTCAATTCTCCTCGAGATATTTACAAAGAAGGGGATAGGAACGGAGATTATCGCATGAAGAGTAAACGAAAGAGCAGACGGCTAACGATTGTGGGGATCGGTTTCCTCAGAACAAACAGTGAAAACAAAAGTCACGAGATCTACTTAACAAATTTCAGTAAAGGCGGTGTGGGGATTTATCTGCATAAACCGATGAAGGCGGGCACAAGGATATTGATTACATTTACCTATCGGGACACCGAAGGTGAGAGGAGATTCGAGGACCAGCCCGGAATGATTGTCTGGTGTTCACGATGTGGTTCGGTGTATGCCACCGGGATAAGATTTGATCACCTACCCCATAGTATGAATATCCCAAGCAGTACCCTGTAGTAGACGAATATATTCACCTTCTGCCTGCTAAGGAATATCAGTAGATATTTTATAGCCAAAAAACCTGACACGGTTGAGGCGAGAAAACCTCCTGCGAACGGCCAGAGCATTTCGTGAGGAAACCCTGTTTTATAGACGTCTAAGAAGCTCAGGAGTCCGCCTGCCAGGATGATCGGGGTACTTAAAAGGAAGGCAAATCGTGCGGCAGTTTCACGCTCAAGATTTCTGAACAATCCTGCCGTAATGGTGATGCCGGAACGGGATACCCCCGGTATAAGGGCTAATGCCTGGGCACAGCCTATAATAATGATATCCAGGAGATTCATGTGAGAAAGTCTTCTCCTCTTCCTGCCGCTTGCTTCAGACCACCACAGGAGCAGGCCAAAGAGGATAAGGGTGACTGCAATCAGAGAAGGATCTCTGAACAGGGTCTCTATCTTATCTTTAAATGCCAGACCCGCCAGACCTGCGGGTACTGTACCGATAACAATATACCAGCCTATTCTCCCTTCTATCTTAAGGTCAGATATCATATTTTTGCCATTAAACAGCATCCCGTAAGACATCTTGTAGAAGTCTTTCCAGAAGAAGGCGATTATCCCTGTGAGGGTTCCTAAATGAAGAATTACATCAAAGGCAAGGCCTGGGTCCCCCCACCCAAATAACCAGGGGACCAGTATAAGATGAGCTGTGCTGCTTATGGGAAGGAACTCAGTAAGCCCCTGAACAACGCCTAAAATAATCGCCTGAATCATTTCAGGGTGGTATCATAGCAATACGGAGGGAGATTGTCTACATGTTCTGTCATTTCGAGGTAATGCCCGATTTTCCTTGAATGGCAAGACCTCCTGTTGTAATATACACACATCGTTAGCCCTATGCTTACCAACTTTATCATGACATTTATCCCCTTGTTTGTCGCCTTTGATGCGATCGGCATAATCCCTATCTATATATCTCTTACTCAGGATATGGATGAAACCGTAAAGGTGAGGGTACTCAGACATTCTATTATCACAGCCTCTGCTATTACAGTTTTGTTCCTGCTCGTAGGAAAAGGAATTTTTTTGATACTCGGTATTACGATCGCAGACTTTCAAATCGCAGGGGGGCTAATCCTATTGATAATAGCTATTACTGATATTATCTTTTCTGAGCAAAGGAGTAGAAAGCCTCATCCTTCTGTTGGGACTGTCCCTATTGGCACCCCCTTGATTGCCGGCCCTGCAACCCTTACGACATTAATCATGCTGAGCGATATATTCGGTATCCCGATAACCATGGTCTCCCTGGTCGTAAATCTCATTATAGTCTGGGCTATATTCTCCTCTGCCGGCCGTATTATCTCATTTTTAGGCGAAGGTGGCGCAAGGGCCACATCCAAGGTGGTATCCCTCTTCCTTGCAGCCATAGCCGTGATGATTATAAGAAGGGGGATTGAGGGTACTCTATTTCCTCCCCCCCATTGATAGAGAAGTCGGGGGAGGGTTAGGGTGGGGGTGTAAATGGACCATGATGATCCATGTGGAATGCTACTCAGGCTATAAGGGTGTTGAACGGCCAGTGTCCTTCACCATAGATGGGAAAAAATTGATGGTAGAAGAGGTTCTGGATCAGTGGTACGGAGAGGACTACACATACTTTAAGCTTAAGGCAGATGATGGGAATGTATACATTTTAAAGTATCAGGCGGAAAAGGATGAGTGGGAAATGGTCCTGTTTGAAGACAAACTATAATTTGCAGTTCATTTTTTTTGACTGTTGATAAAAATATACTCCACAAATATTCCGGGAAAGGGGGTGGTAAGCTTCTATTTGTGAACATAATACTGAGGTGTTATACGGTCGAAATGAATATAGATTAAGTAAATTAAGGAATTACAAAGGAGATACTACGATGAAGAAAGGATGGATAACAGGATTCATTGTGGCCACGTTTAATCTCTTCCTGATTGCGCAGGCATCAGCGGAGGTCGCTACGAGCATAAACGGGGAGCTGAGATT
>JAHFEQ010000014.1 GCA_023248395.1 Nitrospirota bacterium | reverse complement strand
CACATCCTTGAGGAAAGGACTGTTTTCAACAAGGAACAGCAGGCGAAATATTCAGAACTGCTCAAAGGGCGTTGTGAAATAGAAAAGATACATGAGAAAGAAAGGAATTATTAATTGCCAAGTATTTTGCCAATGCTGAAGGTAAGATTATTGGTAAGGTTAACGGGAGCAGTGACTGGGGTACAAAAGAGGCGAATCAGTATATTACATCTATCTTTTGAAGTTGTTTTTAAGTGAACCAATAACCATTTACAAAGGAGGTAGGCTATGGGGCGGAAAAAATACATACTCTTAGTTGTATTGATGGGGTCTATATTTTTAGGCACAAAAATAGTTTTTGGACATATGGGGGAAGGATATGAATCCAGCATGATGATGGGAGATGAAATGAAAGAAGAGTCATGTGAGAAAGAGCCTGGTATGCATGATAAGATGATGCAGGGAGATATGGGTATGCATAAGAGAGGTGAACACATGATGAAAAGGGGTATGATGATGCAGGGAGCATATCAGTGGGAATACCTGAAAAAGAGACTAAATCTTACGGGTGAACAGGCTAATAAACTCGGGAAGATTTATTCTGACTATAAAAAAGAGATGTTGAGAAAAAAGGCTGACATTCAGATTGCTGAGATAGAACTTGGAGACTTACTGAAGACGAGGGGGTCTGATGAAAAGGCAATAGAGGATAGGGTTAATAACCTTGAGTCCTTAAGGTCAAATCTGAACATGTACAGAGTTAAGGCGCTTCTAAAGACGAGGGAATTTCTATCTGATGAGCAGTATGAAGGTCTTGCAAACCTTATACTTGGATGGATGGAACCTCATAAGATGATGGGCGAATCTCACGGGTGCATGGGGGATATGCGATGAAAACGTTTCACCTCAATAGCAAATTGAAACACAAAAGATAATGGGACGGTTTAAAAAATTCATTACAGAAATTAAGGAGGATCAATGAAAGATAGAACAGACTTTTTTGCAGTATGGCAGCCACGCATTTTGAGCGTTTTACGGGTCGTGGTGGCGCTCTTGTTTATGGAACACGGGACTATGAAATTGCTGGGCTACCCTCCGTCCGAAATGTTCAAGGGACTTCAACTCTTCTCGCTGCTTGGTTTCGCCGGCATGCTTGAACTTTTTGGCGGTGCGCTGTTAGTTATTGGCCTCTTCACCCGGGCGACAGCCTTCATCCTGTCTGGCGAAATGGCGGTGGCCTATTTTATGGTGCATGCGCCACGGGGCTTCTTTCCAGTTCTGAACCAGGGGGAGCTGGCCGTGCTTTACTGTTTCATTTTCTTCTATTTTGCCACGGCTGGTGGAGGTTTATGGAGTGTCGATCAGGCTCTTCAGCACAGTAAGAGGACTAATTCCCCTCCCTGATCCACTGGAAGAAACTGAAAAGGCCAAGTCGGTGGGGCGCAACTACAAAGCAGGTTATTGCATGTCGTATTTTTTTGCGTAAACGCCTAACTCCGGGAGTCCCCAAACAAAACCGGGTGTTTACCCATGATTAATTATTTTCCGATAAATCGTGTATTTTTCCCGTAGGTCAAAAAGAAATGTTTGTGCAGCAGACTCTGGTTTTAGTTATATTAAAAAGAAGACATCCTATAAAGTTCACAAGTGAAAAATAGGAAGTCTTCTGGGGTTATATTCTGTTTGATAGCGGAGGATTTTATTATGAAAACAAAAAAGATCTTGTGGGTTAACCTTTTTGCCATAGCCATAATATCTATGGCGATAGTCTTTACCCTTGTTAGTTGTGGAGGTGGAGGCGGAAGCGGAGGTGGTACTGGCGCTATCTCAGGTAAGCTTACAGATTCAAGTGGTGATCCTATAGAGGGGGCTACTATTGTAGCTGGAAATAGTTCTCCAACAGCTATAACGGATAAAGATGGGAATTTTACGATTCTGGGTGTCTCAGAAGGCACAGTGCCTGTTAATACGATTGCACCGGGTTATGAAACAAATAGCTTTTCTGTTACCGTAAGCAAAGATAGCACTACAGCAATCCCCGCGGCAGTACGTCTTCCAGAGGTAGATGATGTGTCAAATGCGCCTAAGGTTACCAACGTGCAAGTAAGTATCTCTGGTTCAAATATCTCTGTAACGGCCACCATAAATCCAGGTGATGATGGGGATTCTGTATCTGACACCAGAGCCGAGCTTATAGGCTACGGAGTAGGAAGTGTAATGACTGCAAGCGGTTCAACTTACTCTGCTACGATAACGGTACCTTCGACCTTCGTAGGTCCTTTAGCATTGATAAAAGTATTTGCAATAGATGATACGGGGAGGGTAGGAGCAAATGTCGGGGTTGCTTCTGTCAGTGGCGCTTCAGGATCAGGCAGTTTTAGCACTTCAACATTTGCGGACAATTGGGCTGGAAGCTTAAAGTTTCATAGAGCCTCCCTTGATGCGGATGACAAAGGGGTAGGTGACAAAAGGCACACAAATATCAGTTTTGATATCTCAGGAACTACGGTAACAGGTAAGGTTGCAGAAATCAGGATAGAACCTACTATAGATCCGGCTTCGTGGGGGGTAGTAGCGGATAATTTCACAGGTACACTGACGCTTATAGATGCGAGTAAAGGATTTTATGAGATTACCTCAACGTTCACAGCCGGTACGTATAGGACAGTAGACCTTACCCTTATAGGGAAACTCGATTCAGCTACAAGCCCATCAAATTTTGTAGGATACTTACAAGCCACGATTACTGACACCAGCACAACACCCTCAGCCGTAGTTAATATCTTTGGGCGCTGCCATATTACCAAGGGTTTTACATGGGCTACAAGCGACTTGGATGGTGACTGGGTCTGGTCAGAATTTATAAAGAGGCCTCTCCTTACGGTTAATGCACCAACTGCTACCTATAAAGGGCCTTTCCAATATAACAGCTCATTTACGGTAGCCTCAGGAACTATATCCGATGGTAAGGATACAACAGGTAATACGTTGTCTACCTCATCTGCATTTTCTGTTACAGATACAAGCTTAGGTATTTTCTCCGGGACTCTTACTTCTTCAGATGGCACTACTGTTACAATTTCAGGATTACTCGGCCCCAGGAAAAGGCATGTTAGCGGTCTTTTCTCCATAACTAATGGTAGCAAAACTGCATATGGTCCTTTCTGGGGGGCAAAAATAGAAAATCCTCCACACTTTACAACGAGCGACTTTGCACAAGTGAAATATGATGGAACAACCATAAATTCTATATTTAAGGGAAGGTACCATGTGACCAGTGGACCTGATAAAGGTAGTAGCTTTAATTTGACCTTGAAGATGGATTCCTCAGGTAACATAAAAGATGGAAGGATACAGCTTGACAGTGCCACAGTTAACTTGACCGGTGGGAGTCTAAGTTTTGCAGATACCACATCCGGTCAGGTGAGTGGTAGCGCCACAGGAGGAAGTACGACGTTTACAGTTGCCCCAGGTGGGAGTAGAAATGCATCCATGGGTGTTGTCAAAGTCAGGCTTGTAGGAGACTTTTCGCTTAACGTAACCGGTGGCACTGACACAGGCTTTTTCTTTGTGCATAGGTCAGTTAAAGAGTAGTATGTAAATGATGGGATTTACCTTTCACGGTTATAATACTCTACTTTTGCACCCGTAAAAGGTGCAAAAGTAGAGTAATCGTAATTTAATCTCTTCTTCTTATGTAAAGACAGTGGGAGAGAACAGTATCTATGGTAACCAGGTATGAAGCAATTACCAGCTGGCCGGGAATTCTCAGGTTGCTGGGCTAGGTCAGGACAGCGATGGGGACAACGATAACAGTGGCAGCGGCAGCGGTAACGCCTCTGCGATTCAGAGCAGTTACGGGCATGGGAGGCATGGCAATTTCGCTACAAAACTTCAAAACCTGCTGCAAAACCTTACATCAGTTGCAACTGGGACGGCGCAAGACAGCACTTTGAATAACCTGAACAATGATTTTCAGAATTTGGTGCAGTCACTGCAGGGCAACACTGGCTCCGGTACTACGAGCTCTTCGACAAATACTCAGGATTCTCTGCAGGCATTTTTACAGATACTTATACAGAATAGTGTAGGGGATAATCAAAATATCCCCGAAAGTAATAATTATTATTGTCCCATTTAATTCCTTAATTCCCCCCCCATAAACTTAATGTATTTAATTCCTTTATTCTCATCAGAGTAATTTTCTGTCTTCCTCCTGACATAGAATAGCAGGATGGAGACAAATGCAAATATAAAACAGAAGAGGTGTGTCTATTGCGGCCGGTTTTTTAAACCTGACCGGCGGGTAAGGGCCAGGCAGAAGAGTTGTAAGGAGAGGGAGTGTCAGAAGAGGCGGAAGGGGGAGAATCAAAAGATGTGGGTAGAGGCCAATCCCGGGTATTTCCAGGGGCGATACGCCTACGTGCGGGAGTGGCGGGCAAAAAGATGTGAGATACAAGACGAGATTGTTTTCTATAAAGACCCAGGATAGCATAGACACATCATGAGATGGGCAAAGAGCTACTCCATTATCGGTCAAGAGATACTACAATCAGGCTACCTTCACCGGTTCTGCCATGAGTCAATGATCCTGTATCTGTTTTTGGTGGTAGTAGGTGACAGGGCGTGGAGGAGTGTTTATGCCGGTACTACGGTGATGGATATACTGCGTCCTGGTAGAAAGGAGCTTGAGTCTGCCCGTTCGCAATTAATCAATGAAGGGCTTATGGCCCTACTGGTGGGCATGAGATATTCCGGTGAGGAGGTGTCATGGAGGAGATAAGGCAGAGGATACTCTATCTGCGGGACGTCATAGGGCTTAGCTTCTATTTGATGATGATCCATCTCTTAAGGCGCTACAGGTCTACAAGTGGTTATGCGAAAGAGGGGTTGAAGTGAGCTATCCACTTGTAGTGAAGCACACAAGGGAGCTTAGAAGTAAAAAGGAGAAGGTCTATCATCCACTTGATTTTCTCCCTGGTGAAGAAGGTCAGGTAGACTGGTGTATCATCTCTCATCTGGGGATGGGTAGACTCTATTGTTTTGTGCTCATCCTGAGTTATTCCCGTTATCTCTTTGCTCATATATTCCCCCGCTCCTCCTTTGAGTTCTTCATAGAGGGACACATCAAGGCATTTTCTTCCATGAATGGCACCGCCCGCAGTCTTCCCTTAAAACGGTCGTCCTGAGACGCAGACCAGAGATCCAATACAATCCACGATTCCTGGACTTCTCACGCCACTATGGCGCGAAGATACGCCTCTGTAATCCTGCACGCGGAAATGAGAAAGGCCGTGTCGAGAGAGTGATACGCACGATGAGAACCACCTTCTTTAACAATATGGCCAGGTATGGTTCTATCTCTGCCATAAACCAGGGACTCCATGAATGGGTTGATGATAAAAATAACACCCTGCACAGGGCCACAGGAAAAAAACCCTGTTGATCTGTTCAGAGAGGAGAGGCTGAAACCACTTCCCGCCATACCCTGGAAGAATGTTCATATCCATTCACCGGTAAAAACCACCAAGACAGCCATGATGATCTTTGATATAAACACATACTCTGTCCCTGATTATCTTGTCGGGAGGGCATTGTCTATTTATTCCACCTCAACCATGCTCAAGATATATGACGGAAATCGGGAGGTAGCCTCTCACCCAAGGTCATTTGAACGATATAAACAGATCATAAACCCCCTTCACCGCAATTATTCCAGGCTCTCCACAAAGGCCAAGATGCAGCGTATATATGAGGTGATAGCTGGCCTGCACCCTGCCGTAGCTGAGTTCCTCACAAAAAATCAAACCTGTGGTGAAGACCCACAGAAAACAGCATACCAGATATTTAAGCTCCTGAAACAGTTCAGCAGGGGGATGATCCTAAGCATTATATCCGAGTGTCTTACGAGGAGAAGCCCAAGATTAAAGACACTCCTCTCCTATCTTCAGATACAGCCAGAAGAAGAGAGTGAGGTGGTTTGTCCTCAAAATCCTGATCTTCTCAATATCACTTATAAGGCCAGGGCATTGGAGGAGTACGAAGATGAGTCAGAATAACCTTGAAACACTTCTCAATGAGCTGGGGCTTAAGACCCTTATAAATGCAATAGGGGCTGAGAGTCGGGGGATTATTGCCGATTTCCTCAAGACGGAACAGGAGTATTATAAACAACACAAGATCAAAAGACTCCTGAGGCTCTCCGGCATAAAACAGGTAAAGACCCTCGCACAGTTTGATTGGCAGTTTAACCCCAGGATCAGTAAAGAAGATATCCTGGGCTTTTCCAATTCCCACTGGGTCAGGGAGGCATCTAACCTTGTCCTTGTGGGGGATACAGGCCTTGGGAAAACGCATGTAGCACAAGCGCTATGCTATGAGGCAATCCTCGAGGGCTTCCCAACTGCCTTTATCACACAGCCTATGACCTCATATCAAAAATCCAGAAGGCACTGAATCCTGGCACCAAGATAGAATACTATGCAAAAATGCGGGTACTGTGTATCGATGAGATCGGCTACACATTTCATAAAAAGGAAGATACGGACATCATCTTCCAGATTATATCCAAAAGGTCTGAGATACTTCCTACAATCGTTACCACTCATACGCACCTTTCTGCTCATTCAGCAGAAAGTTAAGGGAGTGGTCTACCCATATCCCTTTTCCCCTGTCCCTAAATTATCCTTTTTGGGGCAGTTTAAATTATCCCCTACAGGGGGGGGTGCCGGTTGTTTAGGTCTGTCGGGGCCCGGCGTAAAACTCCCCCCCCCCGACAGGCCGTTTCTTCCTCTATAGGCCGGGGTTCTGGCACCCCGGCCTAAAATCTATCAATCAGCTTATGGGTACCTACAAAATAGAGTTTATAAATATTGCCTTCAACCTTAAAGGCACACCGATAACCTTTATCGACATAGAACTCCCAAAAATCTGTCCCTTCTATCCGGTGTATCTGTAATGATTTATGTGCTGAATTATCTTTAAGGTAGGATAACTGTTTAATAAATTTCTTCTTTATCTCTTTAGGCAAATTATCATCCAGAGATAAGAACCCTATCTCTATGGCAACTATATATTTACTCAATCCCTGTCTTCCAGTTCCTTAATAAGTTTGCCTGGATCGTAGGTCTTATAATCACCCCTCTTAAAGTTCTTCTCTGCCTTAACTATCTTCTCCTGTACCTCTTTAGTCCAGAACCAGGCTTGAGAGCGCGGGATATTTACTCTCGGCTCCATGATTATCTTGCCTTCTTCTGTAATCTCAAAGGCAAACTGATCCCCTTCTTTGATATGTAGAACCTCTCTGACCTCTTTCGGTATGGCAATTTGTCCCTTTGCTGATATCGTCGCCGTCTTCAATTGTTTACCCCTTATAATGTAATATTAAAATAGTAAAATATTTTTACTTTCCTATCAAGTGAGGGGCTCCCCCTACCCTTTTCTGACTATCAACGAAGATCCGGGCCATAGCCTACAACCGGTATAACCCATCAGTAAGACCCAGACATTTGGTTCAATAAAAGCCTTTAAATTCAAGCTGTTGCGTCGAGACTTTGCAGTCCTACCTTATAAATGGGGGGAGCGAACGACAATAAATAGCAACAGACAATTTAAAAAGGAGGAAAAAAATGAAATTAAGAACTCTTAAAGAGGTTGCAGACGACCTGGCAATAGCGGAAAACACTTTACGCCTTTATATCAGGCAAGGGCGGCTCAAATCAGTGAAAATTGGAAAGCACCGGCGCGTGAGTGAAGAAGAGCTTGAACGGTTCTTGAACGCAGAGGGGGGAAATGTACTTGGAAAAAAAGGGGGAACGAAATGAACGGTAATTTTCTTAACGGGCACTCCCCAGATGACGGCCTGGTAAAACTTGCCGTTGAAGACATGCGGAAATCAGGGTTGCTGCCTAAGACCTTAGAGAAGGCAGGTGTGAGAATATTTTCAGGGAGAATGATATTCAATCTGCAGACAGTCTCCGCCGGCGTCAATAGTTTCGTCATAGCGTCCTCCGTATATCGTTTCATAATAGAACCTTACTCAAGGTAATAAAATGAAACGTCCGTGTCAAGAGCTCTTTTTCAAACACCTTATCCGGCAGGCTTGCTATGGCTTCGTAACGCTCAGAATGGGTTATACCAACGGACTTGAGAATGGATGTCTTAGTAGTATCGGGTTCCCCATCGTGGGGAGTCCGTGAACCGAATCTTGTATTATTATCTGTCCTCGGCAGTTCCCATGAGAATTCCCCGATACGCCGCTCGGCACTCTGGTAGAGACTGTCTATTGCTTGTCGGGGGAAAAGGGGCATTTTGGGAAAATGGCCGGAAAATTTCGGAAAGAAGAGCACTAAACAAGGAGACGGGGGAATGCTTTTCGGTATACGGGGGGTATGTTGAAAGGTAAGGATCTGTAACCAATAGACTTTGAATACAGTTACAGTCCGGTTACACCTGAGCAGTTTATATTTAAAAACAAGGTATTACAATGGGGAAAGCGGTTACCTTAACCGATGCTCTGTCACCTTCAACTTGATTGCAAACCTCTCAGGATGCGGTAAAGTTGACAACCCTTTTAACTTTTCTGGTAAATTTTCACGGTGTGGACTACATTTTTCAAAAAAACCGGCCAATGATAAAGGAGTGAGATACGATCTCTTCCCTATAAAAGAGAGGGCCGGATGGGATAAACTATCCGGCCCGGAGGATCATACCCGTCTATAGTTCGAGTGAATCTGTTTCAGAGTTGCATCGCTAAGATACTCTTTAAAATACGGTCTTGTTCTATTGCCATATTTTTGAGCGGAGTAGTGGCGCCTGCCTTAGCCTCTACAAGAGAATAGAAGCCCCCTACTGGGAACTCGGAGGAGGTGCTTTCGGGGTCCGTGGCTGTGGCAAGTGCTGTAAAAGGTCGACGTGTCCTTCACCCTGGAAGACAACCATGTCCTGAATACTCTCCATGCCCTCTACTGGTAAGTCTACTTGAACCGGTCGAAAGTACATTAACTGGTAGTCGTATTCAGTTTCAAGGTAGATCTTCAATTCTGCCACTTCCTTCTCTGTCAACAGCTCATCCAGTGCCCGCTCTTGGACCCTGTCACCCGGCTTATAGCCTGTTATGGCTTTGCTGTAAGGAATAACAGGACTCTCTCTCTCTTTTTGCAATAAAAAAGAATAGGCACCTTTTTATGTGAGTAAAGAGAAGAGAACACGACAAATACTTTAAAAAACTTCATCGTTCTCCCTGCTCCGTATCACTCTTCCTTTTCTTCTTGTTCTCTTTCGCCCGCTTGATTCTTTCCAGAAGAGCTTCTTCATTTCGCTTACTTTTCTTTGTTTCATGCCGTGATTGCTTCAAGGTGGCCTCCTGTGGTATTGTAACCGGACTGTAACCAACAAACCCCCCAAAGTTGTTTAGTTTTCTTTAGGCAGCTTCAGTAAAATTGAGGAGTTACAAGACGGGTTTCTTTTCCTAAACCGTTTGCCGGGTGTTTGATTCACCCGGGGGGCGCCAATTAATCCTTTTATAAACTAACCTCACAGCCATTTTTTTCTCCTGAAATAGAACAGCATGAAGACTGCAATTCCAGCCATGAGCAGTAATATCAGGGGATAACCCCAGCGCCATTCAATCTCCGGCATGTATTTGAAATTCATTCCGTATACCCCGACGATGAATGTCAGCGGGATAAAGATCGTGGCGATGATGGTCAAAACCTTCATCACCTCATTCATCTTATTACTAATACTTGAAAGATAGATGTCCAGCATCCCTGAGAGCATGTCGCGGAATGTCTCTACGGTATCAATGACCTGAACGGTATGATCGTAGAGGTCCCTGAGGAATATCCGGGTGGTGTCATTGATTAACGGGGATTCTCCCCTCTCAAGACCGCTGATGACCTCTCTTAATGGCCAGACAGATCTCCTCAGGAATATCATCTCTCTTTTTAAATTGTGTATGGACTGGAGGGTTGCCCGGGTGGGATTCGTCACCAGTTCCTCTTCAAGATACTCTATTTTTTCACCCAGTTTTTCAAGGACGATGAAATAGTTGTCCACGATGGAGTCGAGCAGGGCATAAGCGAGATAATCGCTACCCATCTTTCTGATACGCCCCTTGCCACTCCGGATCCGTTCCCTGACAGGATCGAAGACATCCCCCTCCATCCCTTCCTGAAAGGAGATGACAAAGTTTTTTCCGAGGAGGAGGCTTATCTGTTCTATGACGACGCTATTGCCCTCATTGCTGTGAAGCATCTTCAGAACCACATAGATGTAATCCCCATGGTCTTCCATCTTGGGTCGCTGTTCTGTGTTCAGGATATCTTCGAGAGTCAGGGAATGAAAACCATAGCATTCTCCAAGCCTTTCTAAAATGCTAACCTCATGAATGCCCTCTATGTTCAGCCAGGTCATCGTCGGTTTGTCTTTAAAGGAAAAACATGCTTCAATCCCTTCTAACTCTTCCTCTTCAAAATTCATCTCACTGTAATCGATGACTTTGATCTTTACCTTCTCAGACCTTTTTTCTCCAACATGAATAAGAGTCCCGGGTGGAAGCCCGATGTTTCTTGCCCTTTTCTTTAAAGACCTTGACATAGTTATTGCCCCTTCCGGTGACATTATACACTGAATCATCAAATCTATTGAAGCAAAATAGTGGAAATGTATCTTGCATTCTGCATCCCGTTTCTTGTATCCTATATCTGTGATGTACGAGATAAAGATGCGGCAGAAAAAGGGACAGATTTATTTTTCCAGGTGAATATATGAACAAAAAAATAGCTATCTCATTGTTCTTGCTTATAGCCCTTGTGCCATTTTTAGAGAGCGGGGCCCTCGGCCAGCGCATGGCTCTCACAAGGCAGCATAGTTTCGAAGATATTGACCGGTGGGTGACTATCTTTGAAGACCCGAAGCGGGAGGAATGGCAGAAGCCGGATGAGGTTGTAAAGATGTTAAACCTGAGGCCTGGAGACGTTATTGCAGACATTGGGGCAGGAACGGGTTATTTCACCAGAAGATTCGCTGTGGCTGTTGGGCCGGAGGGAAAGGCCCTCGGCCTTGATATTGAACCTTCCATGGTCAAATATATGAAAGAGGATGCACAAAAGCTGGGGCTTAAAAATTATGAGGCCCGTATAGTTAAAGCGGATGACCCGGAGCTTGCGCCTGAATCCGTGGATATCATATTTATCTGTGATACCTATCATCATATCGAAGAGAGGGTTATGTATTTAGCCAACTTGAAAAAGGCACTGAAACCGAATGGCCGGATTGTTATTGTGGAGTTTTACAAAAGGGAGACTCCGGTTGGCCCACCCCTTGAAATGAAGCTGTCGGAAGAAACTGTCAGAGAAGAGTTCCGCCAGGCCGGTTATCATCTGACCCGATCGCCCGTTTTTTTGCCCTACCAGTATTTTCTTGAATTTAAACCGGTTGAATGAAGAGATCACCGGTAGACTTCAATAAAACGAATATACGATACCGACCCTTCGCCTGTATTGTCAGAATCATTCATGATGGCGATGCCCGCTTGAGCCGGGGGATCTTCTCCGAATGCCTGCCGGTAATCTGTTAAGATATTGGCCTCTTTTGTTTCCCACGAGCCGATACGATTAGTACCCTTTTCAATAATAATAATCTTGGTCTTTGATGTATAAGGGCTTGTAACGACCCTTTGAGTATTCTCTTTATTCGCCCAGACATAGTTTATTGCACTGTGCGGCGGATATTCTCCGTACAACAGCTTTGCCCCTTCATACTGCAACTTTTCCAGGAAACTCGCCTTTTGCGGGTCGTATTTAAAGGTAATATAAATTCGGAGGGGATAGTCATCCCCCTCTTTTGTCCCGCTAACCCCCTTATCATATACGTTCTCCACCCTCCAGCGCCATCGCATATTGGGATATTCGTGGACGTTAAACTCCCTCTTATATACCAGCGCTGAAGCAGAGGCTGTACTCTCTGCCTTCAAATATCTTTCGCTACCGTTGGTTTCTATCGTATAAGAGGTGTGTTTCTTGATCTTTGGGAAATAGAGTGACCCCCAGTTGTCAAGATTATTAAAATCTTCTTTCATAAAAAAGGATTCCTTTCCACCCTGAGAAATAACAATGGATGGGAAAAGGACAATCAATAATAACAGAATATGGAAAACAGAAAACTTCATAAAAGTTTTCTCAACAGTCTCAGAAAAGGGTTGTTCTGAAGTCTATCAATATAGCACAATTTTGCCGCATGTTTAACAACGTCTGTGAATGTGGGATAGATATGTATCACGGAATACAATTTATAAAAGGGGATGCCGAGGGATTTGGCGATCTGGGCCTCATGGATTAAGTCTCCGGCACGTGCCCCCAGTATATGGGCTCCAATAAGATTTCCTCTGGGGTCACATATAAATTTACTCATCCCTGTATCGGCCACATCTGTAACCCCTCTGTCGATGTTCCTGTACTCGTACCTGAAGATCTTGATCTTATCTCCATAGGTTTCCCTTGCCTCTCTTTCCGTTAACCCGGCATGGGCGATCTCAGGGCTGGTAAAGGTACACCAGGCAGCATGCTGATAATCAACCCTCTTTTTAATAGGAAAGAGGGCATTCTGTGTGGCAATGATGGCCTGATACTCTGCCACGTGGCTAAACTGATACGGACCGACCACATCGCCGCAGGCATAAATGTTGGGGGCTGTTGTCCTGAGGGTATGATTCGTCTTTATTCCTTTCAGGGTATATTCAACGCCAGCGCTTTCGAGATTAAGTCCCTCCACATTCGCCTTCCTTCCGATGGCGATGAGGAGGGAGTCCGCCTTGATCTCTTGTGTCTGGTTCTTACTATTCTGAATGGTAAGGGTTATTTTTCTATCTTTAGAAGCAAGTTTGAGGGGGGTGTATCCAGTGATCAGCTTTATTCCGTCTTCGATAAGTTTACTGGATAGAATATCCACCAGTTCTCCATCCTCCCGATTAAGGATCCTTTCAAATTGATCTACAATGGAGACATCAATGCCCAGAAGACTGAAGGCTGAGCCCAATTCTGTCCCGATTGGACCGCCGCCGAGGACGATCATGGACAACGGCAATCTCTCAAGGTCAAAAACAGTTTGATTGGTAAGAAAAGGTATTGTGTCTATGCCCTCGATAGGAGGGATCAGGGGGGATGAGCCTGTTGAGACGATAAAATTCTTTGCCGAAAGCCTCTTCCCGTTTAATTCAATCTGCTGATTGTCTATAAACTGCGGGGCCCCAAAAAGGACATCGATCCCAAGTTTTTGAAACGCCTCCGGAGGATGTCCGTCATAGACCTTCTGCACAACGGAGCGGACATGAGCCATGACATGATCTGTGTTGATGTGCGCAGTTGAATCAATAGTCAGCCCGTATTTTTTGGCATTTCTTATCTCTTGGGCTATCTGACTTGTGTGGATGAGGGTCTTGCTTGGGACACAGCCAGTAAGGGTACACTCTCCCCCCAGCCTGTCCTTTTCAATCATGGCGACCTTTTTACCCAGACCAGCCGCAAGCTTTGAAGAGACAAACCCCCCGGCCCCTCCTCCGATGACGATAAGATCATAATCGTATTTACCCATTTTAAAAGGAAAGATAATACAGATTAGAGGAAAAGGCAAGCCAAAAACCTCAAAAACCTGTTGACAAGCGCGGCAACAACATGTTAAAGTGAAAATCCACCCCTTACCCTAATTTTAGGAGGTTTACTATAGATGATACCTGTAAAGAGAGTGATGGCAAGAAACATTGTAACCGTGGACAAGCAGTCTACTGTTATGCAAGTGGCAGAGATAATGGCTTCTAAGAATGTAGGGAGTGTGTTGGTTGTTGATAAAGGAAATGGCGAGTTTGTAGGGATTGTGACTGAGAGGGATATCATAAGAAAGGTAGTAGCAAAGGGCCTGGATGGGAGCAGCTATCTGGTTAAAGGGGTGATGAGTTCCCCCCTTGTTGCTATAGAGAGTGCGAAGACAATATTTGAGGCCGGCGATTTAATGGACCAGAAGAAGGTGAGGCACCTCGCAGTTACGGAGGGCGGAGAAGTGATTGGTGTGGTATCGATTCGTGATCTGATCAATCCTTCGCAGTATGATGAGGAGGCCTGGTAGGAGAAATCAGAAGTTAGAAGTTAGAGGATGAGGGGGGCGTTGAAGGAAAGATATCGTGTAGTAGTCCCTGACGTAGACTACTTTGCAGGGATGGTAAAGTGCCGGACCTCATGCCCTGTGGGGACTGATTCGGGTGCCTATGTCCAGGCTATTGCTGAAGGTGATTATGAGAGGGCCTATGCCATTGCACGGGCGCCTAACCCCTTTGCCTCTATATGCGGACGTGTCTGTGGTCATCCCTGTGAAGCGGCCTGCCGCAGGAGCGATATTGACGAGGCAGTCTCCATCAGGGCGCTCAAGCGCTTTGTAACCGAGAGATTTGGTGTTGAAGCCATCATTGACCCTTCTGGTGTCCTGAAATTCTCCAATGTAAGGCGTAGCAAGGCTGGATTAGGTACCCGTGAAAAGGTTGCCATCATCGGCGCCGGGCCAGCCGGTCTTTCAGCAGCCCATGATCTTGCCCTCCTCGGCTATAAGGTTACAGTCTTTGAATCTGAGCCTGAGCCAGGGGGTATGATGATCCAGGGCATCCCCCATTATAGACTCTCCAGAAAGCTTGTAAAAACAGAAATTGCCTCAATAGAGGCATTGGGCGTGGAGATCAAATGTAACACCCCTGTTGGAAAAAACCTCTCAATTAAGGACCTGAAGGATAGGGGCTATAAGGCCATCCTGATCGCAGTTGGACTGCAGCTCGGACGATCCCTTCCTATTGAAGGGACCAACCTGGAAGGGGTGTTGATCGGTATGGACTTCATCAGGGCTGCAAATTATGGCCGTCCACCCAAGATCGGGCCGAGGGTTCTTGTGATCGGCGGTGGTAATGTGGCCTATGATGCGTCAAGGTCTGCTGTTCGTCTGGGTGTAAAGGAAGTCCATATGGCGTGCCTTGAGACCAGGAATATCATGCCTGCTGACCCGGTGGAGATCATGGAGGGGGAAGAGGAGGGGATCATCCTTCATGACGGCCGTGGCCCAAAGAGGATAGTCGGAAAAGACGGCAAGGTCACGGGCCTTGAGACGACAAAGTGTCTCAGTGTTTTTGATGAAAATAAGAGGTTTAACCCGCAGTTTGCCCCGAACAGTGAGTCAATCATCGAATGCGATACGGTGATCATTACAATAGGCCAGGCCGCAGACATATCTTTTATTGAGGAAGGTGACGGCCTTGAGATGTCAAGGCCTGGCGTCTTAAAGGTAAATCTGGATAATTATAAGACCAGTGCCCCGGGGATATTTGCAACCGGCGATGTGGCCTATGGTCCCAAGCTTTTAATCACTGCCGTTGCTGCCGGGCAGAAGTCAGCAAGGTCTATCGATGAATATTTAAGGGGGGTAAGTTTCAATATAAAGAGAAAGGGTATCATGCATCCGGTTGCGGGGCCAAAGGAATATAGCATGTTCAGGGATTATGACCTCCTGAGGCGTAAAGAGCCTGCGGCAACAGATGCCCATGAGAGAAAGTACGATATTTCACTGGTTGAGATAGGTTATGGAGAGGAGGAGGCGAGCGCCCAGGCAAGACGTTGTCTGAAGTGCCATATCAATACCATCTTTGATGGAGATTTATGTATCTTGTGCGGCGGTTGCGTGGATGTCTGTCCCACATTCTGCCTGAAGATGGTTCCCATAACCGAGGTTGAAGGGGATGACGATCTGAAAAAGGTGGTTGAGGCGAGGTATAAGATATCGTGGGAAGATCTGATGAGGGGTGACAGCACCCTGGTGGCCCAGATGGGGACGGCAATGATCAAGGATGAAGATCGATGTATCCGGTGCGGACACTGTGCCAAACGATGCCCCACGGATGCAGTAACGCTGGAGGTTTTTGAATATATAGAAGAGATAGAGGAGGTCCCGGTGAAATGAATAATAACGGGGATGAACAGATAACGCGAAGGGACTTTTTTTCTATCGTAGGGTGGGGCGGAATGGCCGCTACACTTGGGGGGTCTGCCTTTAGTTTCTATAAGTTCTATTTCCCCAATGTGCTTTATGAGTCCCAGAAGGTCTTTAAAATAGGAAAGCCCTCGGATTATCCTATGGGTCTGAGTGAAAAATGGAAGAAAGAAAGGCAGATATGGGTAGTCCGCAATGAGGGGGGTCTCTATGCGATGATCTCAATTTGCCGGCACCTGGGTTGTACCCCTAACTGGTTTGATGATAAAAAGAAATTTTTATGCCCGTGTCACGGGAGTATCTATGATATCGCAGGGAATGTTCTGGGGGGGCCAGCGCCGAAACTACTGTGGCGGGCCGCGATTAAAATAGACCCGGTGGACGGTCAGATCATCGTGGATTTTAACCACAGGCAGGACCCTGATCCTATTTCTACTGAGAATGGCCTGATGGTTGAAGAGGCTTCGCGTGAGGTGGAGCCTTTCTTTTTGAAGGTTTAAATTTGACGGCATCGTAAAAAGTCTAAAACGGGCCGTTTTGTCATTCTGAGCGAAGCGAAGAATCTGATATTATCAATAGGTCATCAGACCCTTCACTTCGTTCAGGGTGACATATTGAGACTTTTTACGATGCCGTCAAATTTGGTCAGGAGGCATAATGAGTAATCTCTGGAAAAAGATTTCAGACGGGTTTACCAGTAGCCCGGTCTATAAGGCCATATTCCGTCATGGTTATGACGATACCCCGCGCACCAGGGCACTGACCACCTTTAGTAATGTCCTCTACCACCTCCATCCTGTTAAGACAAGAAGAGAGTCTATAAAAATCAGATACACATGGTGTATGGGAGGGACATCCCTTCTCCTCTTTGCCATACTGACCGTTACGGGGGTTCTGCTGATGTTCTACTACGTCCCTGATGCAAGGCGTGCTTATAATGACATTAAAGATATCATGACCGTGGTATCCTTTGGACCTACATTCAGAAATGTACACAGACTGGCGGCCCACGGGATGGTCTTTACGGTCTGGGTCCATATGACAAGGGTTTTCCTGACAGGGGCCTATAAACCTCCGAGGGAATTTAACTGGATTGTCGGCGTGTTGCTCTTAGCATTAACGCTGTTACTCAGTTGGACAGGATATCTGCTCCCCTGGGATCAGCTTGCACTCTGGGCTATCACTGTAGGTACAAAGATGGCGGCAGCTACGCCATTGTTTGGGGTGGAAGGTCCATTTGGCGCACAACTTGGGATGAGACCCGACAATGATGTCAAATTCATGCTCTTAGGGGGAACTGAGGTTGGGCAGAATGCACTCCTCCGTTTCTATGTACTTCATTGTGTTGTGTTACCTTTATTAGTTGTGGTCTTTCTTGCTGTCCATTTCTGGAGAGTCAGAAAAGACGGATTTTCAGGGCCACTATAATCAGTGAGGGTGTAAATGCCAGAAAAATCTTTTGAGGTATTTCCGAGAAGCCCTAAGAAGACGTATGGTCTGATGGAGCTTGTCAAGGGGACAAGTTCTTCTGTTGAGAAAGAGCCGGAGGATACAATTTTTTCCTGGCCACATCTCTTCTATATTGAATTTCTTGTGGTGCTTGGCGTTACCGCCCTGTTACTCTTCCTGTCCCTCTACGTTCAGGCACCTCTTGAGGAGGAGGCGAGCAGGGATACGACCCCCAATCCCATGAAGGCCCCGTGGTACTTTCTGGGACTTCAGGAACTCCTTGTCTTTTTTGATCCCTGGATAGCCGGTGTCGGAATTCCGGTCCTTATTATCATCGGACTGATGCTAATACCCTTCCTTGATATAAACTCAAAAGGGAAAGGTTACTATACATTCTCTGAACGTAAATTTGCCATCTCAAGCTATTCCTTTGGTATGGCGCTATGGTTTGTGTTTATTGTAATAGGTGTATGGTTCAGGGGGCTTGACTGGAACTGGTACTGGCCCTGGGAGAACGGGCATATGCATAAACCCGTTGTCGCAGGACTTGGGGATCTTCCGGTGATGCTTTCGAGGGTGCTTGGGATAAGCGCCTTTGCTGGAAATGCTATTGCCGATCTTCTTATGCTTGCATACTTTGCAATTGGACTCATTATCCCTGCGTACCTCTTTAAAGATTTTTTAAAGAAGCTCGGACTCTTTAGATACATTGCTACTATGTCGTTGTTTCTCATGATGGTGGGTATACCGATAAAGGTTGCCTTGAGACTGGTCTTTTCGATCAAATATGCGATTATAACGCCGTGGTTTAAGATATAAATGGGGAGAAGTTATGTGGGATAAGCTTGGCATAGGGATATTTTTTGTCGTGACTACGGCGGCTATAATGTTTACCATTATCGGTCTTTCCAGTTTTATGGAAAGGTTATACAAGAAAAAGAATAAATAGAGAGGACTTATGGATTTAGCGTGGGAAAGGAGTGCTACGAAGTGGCGGCACAGGATATTTGGTGTCGTTGTTATGGCCATTCTTATCATCCTGATGGTTATCTTCCATGGAGAGGCCAGCAAGGAGTGGATGACCTATCAGAAAACTTATAATGAAAAATTGGCATCGAGATTAAACAAACCAGAGTTTCGTAATACACCGGTCAGGATCAATCAGATATGGCTTCCGCAACTTAACACCACCGATAGATGTACCACGTGCCACGTGGGATTAGAAAATCCCCTCTTTGCGAATGAACCACAGCCCTTCACGACACATCCTGGTGATTTTCTAAAGACACATCCTGTGGATAAATTCGGGTGTACGGTGTGCCACCAGGGTGATGGTCAGGCTGTCACTGTAGAGGCTACTCATGGGGCGGTTCATCACTTAAACCGACAACTGCTTACAAAGGAGTTTGTGCAGGCCTCATGCGTGAAGTGCCATGTGGATCTTTATGATCTGTCTATAACGACTGATCATTTTCCCTGGGGATCAACATTCCTTGAAGGGAGAAGGCTTTCCTTCCAATATGGCTGCAGAGGGTGCCATAAGATCAATGGAGAAGGGGGTAGTATAGGTCCGGAATTGAGCGGATTTGGAAGCAGGACAGAGCTTGCTTTTCTGCTGATCCATGATTTGGGGCATATAGAAGGTCCACATATGATGGCCCAGTGGGAATATGAGCATTTCTTAAACCCGCAGAAGGTTGTTCCAGGAGATCCTAAATTAAACTTAGCCCCTACCATTATGCCTAACTTCGGGTTTAAACCGGATCAGGCCAGGGCACTTACGATCTATATGCTCGGTCTAAGGAATCCCAAGGTAGATGCCATACCTTACGAATATATTGCCCAGAAGAAAATAGCTCAGGCATCTTCCAGCCAGCCAGGCTCCTTGAAGTAATTTAACCCCCTATGTTAATATTAATTAAACCTTAAAGGGCAAAACAAACCACGTGGTTATAATATCCACGGAGATGGATATCGTGAAAGAAGTGCTTACAGCTAAGACCCCGGTAGAACGGTGCCTGCATGTTAAGGAAAACCTCATCAAGGATGGGGTATACCTGCACTGGCGTGTTTCTCCGGAGCCTTTCCGTATAGGGGAAGATGAACTTTCGTTTATCGAATCCCTCGGTGCCCCCCTGTATCTGTTTTATAAGGCCTCTAACAAACTCTATTATGAGAGCATCCATGGGAGACAACCCGAGTGGGTTTCCCGATATTTGGATCAGGGAAAACCCCAGGCTATTGTAGACTATGCGCGCATGAACAGGATGAAGGGGCTCCTTCCCGGCGTCATCAGGCCGGATATTATATTGACAGACGATGGAATGGTAGCAACTGAGTTAGACTCTGTCCCGGGTGGTATCGGTATAACCGGAAGTCTTGGAATGGCCTATTCTACTCTATTTGGAGATAAGGTGGTTGGTGATGAAAATGGGATGATCCATGGCTTTACGAATATGCTTAAGGCTACTGTTCACATACCTGATCCTGTAATAGCCATCGTAGTCTCTGAAGAATCCAGAGACTACAGGCCTGAGATGGAGTGGATGGCAGGGGTCATTCGGAAGAATGGAGGAAGGGCCCATACGATCAGACCAGAGGATATCCTGTTTACCGAGGAGGGATTATTCTTTGCTGAAGGGGAGAAGAGAGAGAGGATCGACGTCCTCTACCGGTTTTATGAGCTCTTTGATCTCAAAAATATTCCAAAGGCTGAGCTGATGATGTACAGTACCAAAAAGAAAGCGGTCTCAGTAACCCCGCCCTTTAAGCCCTTTCTTGAGGAAAAACTCCTGTATGCCCTGTTTCATCATCCTCTCCTCAGGAGATACTGGTTAGAGGAATTAGGGGAAGAGGTATTTTCTATACTTTGTAAGATATTTCCTGCCACCTGGATTCTTGATCCTGCGGACATGCCTCCCTATGGAATAATCCCGGGTCTTAAGATGGGTGAAAGGCCTGTGGCCCGCTGGCGAGATCTGGCAGAGACAACCCAGAGCGAAAGGGAGTTCGTGATAAAACCCTCCGGTTTTTCAGAACTGGCATGGGGGAGCAGAGGGGTTGTCGTTGGACATGATATGCCCCGGGAAGGATGGAGCGCTGCCATCGATAAGGCGCTTCTGGATTTTGATAGAACCCCGTATATCCTGCAAGAGTATTACAGAGGAAGACATGTAGGGGCTGACTACTTAGACGAAACTACAGGAGAGATGAAGAAGATGACCGGGAGGGCACGCCTCTGCCCCTATTATTTTGTGGAAGGAGAAGGGGTGAAGTTAAGAGGGATTATGGCCACCCTGTGTTCACTTGAGCAGAAGTTAATCCACGGGATGGAAGATGCAGTGATCACAGTGGTAGCCGGTGGATGTAGCCGCAGGCTTTAGCCTGCGTTTCAAAGGAGCACAACAAAGAAATGGAACGATGGCAGCACATATTAAAAAAGAGTCTTATAAAGGCCCATCAGCTATCAGCAGAATTTGAGCTCGATAGCGCAAAGATGGAGCGGGTCGTTGCAGAATACCCTGCGAGGATAAACCCCTATTTCAAATCCCTTATCAAAGAAAAGGATGACCCGATCTACAGACAGGTCGTACCTGATGAGCAGGAGCTTTTCGATCAGGTAGGGATCGATGACCCCCTCAATGAGGAAGGGGACAGTCCCGTCCCGTCTGTTGTCCATCGCTATCAGGACAGGGCCTTGCTTATGTTGACCCATCAGTGTCCTGTCTATTGCAGATTCTGTACAAGGAAGAGATTTGTCGGTAAGGTCGCGATATCGAGGGAGATGGTACGCAAGGGCATTGATTACATCAGGGCCCATGAAGAGATTAAGGATGTCATCCTCTCAGGTGGAGATCCCCTGATCCTTAAAGATAAAGAGCTTGAGGAAATATTAAAGGGCTTGCGGGAGATACCGCATCTGGATATCATCAGGATAGGGACGAGGGTGCCAGGGGCGCTTCCGCAGCGTATCACCCATAAGCTATGCAGGATGCTCAGGAAATACCATCCCCTTTATATGAACATCAATTTTATTCACCCGAGGGAGATCACGGATGAAGTAGCCATTGCCTGCGGCAGATTGGCTGATGCGGGCATTCCTCTTGGCAGCCAGACAGTTCTCCTCAGGGGGATCAACGATGACCCGGAGATTATTAAAGAGCTGATGCAAAAACTCCTTGCAATCAGGGTAAAACCTTATTATCTTTATCAGGCGGATTTGACTCGGGGGACTGAGCATATGAGGACGCCTGTTGAGTGTGGCCTTGAGATCATGAAAGGGCTTCAGGGGAGGATATCCGGGATGGCCATACCCAAATTCGTTATTGATCTGCCTGCAGGCGGCGGTAAAATACCCATGCTCCCTCCGGATTTTGTCATAGACATGAACGAGAGAGAGGTACTACTAAAGAACTACGAGGATAAGATCTACAGCTATCCTCAGCCCGAACACGAACCAGAACACGATAAGGTGGGGTGTGATGACTGTCTCAGGTAAAGGGACCTTACCCATTCAGAGTCTGAAAAAATTGATAGAGAAGGGGGTTATAAAATCCTCCGTTCCTGTTATTGATAAGCAATTACAGCCTGCGAGCATGGACCTCAGGCTTGGAAACAAGGCGTACAGGGTGAGGAGTAGTTTCCTGCCTCAGCGGCGTAGGATAGACGAACTATTAGACGAGCTATTTATGTATGAGATAGACCTTGATGAGAATGGGATACTGGAGAAGAAAAACGTATACCTGATCCCGCTGATGGAGGAGCTCTATCTCCCCAGGGAGCTAAATGGAAAGACAAACCCCAAGAGCACGACTGGGAGACTGGATATTTTTACAAGGGTAATCACGGATGGCGGGTATCGGTTTGATGAGATAGACCATGGATACTCCGGCAGGTTATACCTTGAGGTCTTTCCCAGGTCTTTTACAGTCAAGGTAAAGACAGGGCAGAGCCTAAACCAATTACGACTCTTTTGTGAGAGACAACAGGTTGAAGATGGAGATTTACGGGATATCTATAATACCCATAGGCTGCTCTTTGATGATGCCGGTGTGCCGTTGCCGGTAGATTCTGCGATTATCCGTGATGGGCTCTATATGAGGGTGGATTTAAAGGGGCAGGCAAGCAATGGTGTTATCGGATTTAAGGCCAAGAAGAACAGCTCCATCATAGATCTTAGTAAGGCCGGAGGCTATCTCGCGTCTGGTTACTGGGAGCCAATTCATGCGCCAGGAGAGGGGTTTCTGATTTTAGAGCCTGAGGAGTTTCACATATTTGCATCGAAGGAGAAGGTGCGAGTCCCTTTAGAATATGCCGCAGAGATGATCGAGTTTGATGCCGGCTCTGGTGAATTAAGGACCCACTATGCAGGCTTCTTCGATAGCGGGTTTGGTTATGGATATGGTGAGGTGAAGGGGACGCGGTCCGTGCTTGAAGTAAGACCGCACGATGTCCCGTTTCGCATCGAGGATGGTCAGGTATTTTTTAAGATAAGGTATGAGAAGATGGTTGAGCAGCCCCGGATAAGTTATGGGAAGGAGATAGGCTCGCACTATTATGAACAGGAACTGGCGCTGAGCAAGCATTTCAGGAATGATCTGTATTAATTTTTATGATTTCAGAGATTAATAAAAGTATTACGGCGATTATTAATCACTGCAATCTTATTTACAAATCACTGTAATCATATTTATACCAGGAGGTGCAACGTGTTAAAGATTGTACGGGAATTGGCAGTGGATAATCCATGGGTATTAAAGGTTATTATGGGCGTCATTGCCGTGACCTTTGTCATTACCATGGGGTGGTGGGGGATTAAGGCGCCGCAACAGAGTGTCGTTGTCTCTGTCAATGGACACGACATCCATGCACAGGACTACAGGAAGGCCTATAACAGGGCGGTAGAGTACTACAGAGAGGTATACAAAGATAAATTTGATGCTGAGATGCTTGAAAAACTGAAGGTCAGGGATAAGGTTTTGGAAGACCTTGTAAGCCGGGAGCTATGGCTGGAAGAGGCAGAGAGGTTTGGAGTCAGGGTAAGCGATCAGGAACTCAGGGATAGTATCGTGAAGATGAATGAATTCCATAAGGATGGCAGATTTGATCCGATCCTCTATGAGAGGCTTCTTGCAGCTAACCGGATAAAGGTAGGCGAGTTTGAAGATTCGAAGCGTAAGGAGATTCTTATAGACAAGGTGAAGAGGGTTATAAAGGATTCTGTGTCTGTTGCAGATGAGGAGGTCAATGAGACATTCCCGATTAATGCGACCGGCAGTAAAGATGGGGGCACGGAGAGGCCTGCCGAAGAGATGCAGAAGCTCAAAAAGTTTCTTCAATTCCAGAAACAGGAAAAGGCTGTCATGGCCTATACCGCTTCTATGCGGGCTAAGGCAAACGTCAACGTAAATAAAGGACTGTTATAAATCACCTCGTAGCGGAAAATGGGGTCAGGTCTTGAATTTTGATGTACATCAAAATTCAAGACCTGACCCCATTCCTGATTACCCTGTATTTCTCATCCCTGCGGCGATGCAGCTGATGGTCAGGAGCACGGCGTCCGCAAGTTCCCTTTGCTCCCGCTCTGTGAGCCCCTCCTTCCGCAGCTGATTCAGGAGATTGACCTGCATATAGTTGATAGGATCCATGAAGGGGTTCCTTAATTGAATAGACCGTTGCAATCCCTTATCATTATTGAGTAACTTCTCCTGACCGGTTATCAGAAGGATCATCTCCCTTGACAAGGTAAACTCCGTCTTTATCATCCCAAAGATCTTCTCTCCTGTCTTTTTATCCGGTACAAGGCTGGAGTATAAGTGGGCGATATTCATATCCGCCTTTGCCATGGTCATCTGGATATTGTCTAACAGATTTTCGAAAAATGGCCACCTGCGGTACATCTCCTTTAATACTTCCATATTGGCCGCAGGGTCTGCGTCAATAAACCTCTTGAAGGTCTTGCCTGCGGGATACCACGCAGGGAGCATGTTCCGGCTCTGTGTCCAGCTAAATATCCAGGGTATTGCCCTCAAGTCCTCTATCTTCCACGTATCCCTTCTCTTCTCAGGCCTCGACCCTATCTTTGCAAGGCCGATCTCACCGATGGGGGTGGCATATGAGAAGTAGGTATAGAAATCAGGACCATCGATCAATTCTCTGTACAGTCGATAGGATATCTCTGACAACTCGTCCAAGATAGAGGTGTATTTTTCATCGAGAGTTTTTATCTCTTCATGGTATGCCGGAGAGCTCGCCTCAATCACCCCGGCCACCATCAGTTCCAGATTATGTAAGGCAGTGCCCTGGTTGGCATACTTGGATGAGATGACCTCCCCCTGCTCTGTGATCTTTATATTCCCCCGGACTGTCCCGGGGGGCTGGGCCAATATCGCCTTATGAGTAGGACCGCCTCCACGACCCACGGTCCCTCCCCTGCCGTGGAATAATCTGAGGCGTATGCCATGTCTCTGTGCCACATCCCATAATCCCTTCTGTGCCTTATACAACTCCCAGCTTGAAGTAAGTATCCCACCATCCTTGCTGCTGTCTGAATAGCCGAGCATGATCTCCTGGACACCCCCACGGTAAGCAACATACCTCTTATATACAGGGAGGGAGAGAAGGCCATCGATGATTGCCCGTGAACGCCTTAAATCATCGATCGTCTCAAAGAGCGGGACGATATCAATCCCTGATACACGTTCCCCCTCACCGAAACCCTCTCCCCCTCCCTTTTTCCCTCCCCCTTGACGGGGGAGGGATAGGGTGGGGATGGGAGAGGGAAGGGTGAGGGGTGGGTTACTAACTCTGTAAAGACCTGCCTCCTTTGCGAGGAGGAGGACCATCAGGATATCGCTAACCCTGTGGGTCATACTGATGATATAACTCCCTATGGCCTCCGGGGCTACCTCTTCCCGCGCCCATCCTATAACCTTGAATGTCTCGATAGTATTTCCGGATTCACTGGTGAGTTCCATCCCTTCATAAATCAAAGGCCGGAGATTTTGTATTTCCTGTGAAAGGATCCGGATCTTATCGTCTTCAGATATGTCCCGAAAACCGGGGTATATCCCGAGCCTGTCAAAGACCTCGCAAATGGCCCTGGTATGTTTATCTGACTCCTCCCTTATATCCAGCTTGGCCAGGTGGAAGCCAAAGACCTCCACCCTCTTGATCATGCCATCGATCTCTATGGCTGTTGTTCTCGCACCCTTATTGGAGACAAGGCTTCTTCGTATGATATGCAGATCCTCCAGCAACTCCGCTGGAGTGCCATAGACCCTTTCTATTTTCCCCGTCGATTCTAACCGTATCCTTATAAATGACAGCTTCTGCCTATAGGGTTCATAAGGGTTTCTATCAAGGACTTGCTGACTGATGTCCGGCATATTCTTTATATCCTTTTCAATAGAAGAGAGCAGTTCCTCTGAGACATTTACCTTGGTGGTTGAATGGCTGAGACTTCCTATCAGATCCTGGACCGACTGAATATAGAGTGAGAGAATGGCATCCCTATGGGTTTTGAGTGTCCATCTTGTGACTTCAGGGGTGACATTGGGATTTCCGTCTCTGTCCCCTCCAACCCATGAGCCGAATTTTAAGAGAGGAGGTATCCGGATATCATGATCAGGATAGAACTTCTCTATACTCCGCCTGAGAGAACGGTAGAGTTTGGGGATCACAGAATAAAAGGTCTCTTTAAAATAATAGAGCCCATTGGAAACTTCTTCCTCTACAGTCGGCCTTTCGAGGAATATGTCCCCTGTCTGCCAGAGCTTCTGTATCTCATTGATGATATCCTCCCGCAGCAGGGCCTTCTCCTCTGGTGTCCAGATGGGGTTCTCTTTTTTGAAGATTGTAAGATAGATCTTTCTGTATTTCTTGAGGATGGTCAGTCTCTTTGCCTCCGTAGGGTGGGCCGTCATGACAGGCTCTATAGAGAGACTGCTCAGGAGATCAAAGAGGGTCTTTCTATCGATCCTGTTTTCATGCAGCCTTGCAAGACAATCCTCAAAGGAACCTTTAACACGGCCACCGTGGCGTTGCACCTCCCTTCGCTGCTGCATCCCAAAGTTTTCTTCCGCTGTATTGAGCAGATAGAAATATAAGGCAAATGCCTGGATAAGCTTTGAGGATATGGAAATGTCAAGCTGCTCTGCCTCGCGAAGGAGAAACGCCTCGATGGAGGGGTCATACTGGTCCTTTATCTTATTACAGGCGGTACGGAACTCCTCTACTAACTGGAATAATTGATTCCCCTCCTGCTCCCGTATCACCTCATCAAGGGCATCCTTAAGATACTGGATGTCTGATTGTAAGCGGCTGTCGTCTAAAGGTAATGCCATATTACCTATGACTATAACAAAAATCCCCCTTACCCTCAACTTGAATGCATTTTTATTCTTAGTCCCCCTCCCTTGATGGGAGGGGGTAGGGGAGAGTGATTTCCGGAGATTTATTGACACCTCCTCCGGATGACCTCCTCTGGCGTCTCCAGCGTATCGCCGATATTTTCGCCCTTTATGGAAGAGACCGTGAAACAGTCTTTGCTGAAGTGTTGCCTTTCCGAGTGTGGTTGATGTCGAACTTTAAAACCGACCCTAGGCGGATGTTCTTCCTGAATACGACTTTGTCGAGTCCTATGGTGACGAACCTGTGGCCGGGAAAATTGAGATTGGCTGTGATATAGGCGTATTCATCAACATAGTGTAACAGGTAAGCGCCGAAGAGGTAACCGTAGTGGTTAAGGTGCTCGGGTAATACAAGCTTGTGGTTTATCATAGTTAAATACCTTCTGGATATTCTATCCAATCCCAGTTGTAAGGTCAAATCTCCATTGACACATAAATCTCTTACTGCTATTCTGACATCTTAAAAGGAAATTCATGAATGATATCATTACCAGTATATAATAACCGGCTGGATCATGACGGTTTAGCAAATGGAATAGGAGGAAAAAAATGGAAGTTGAACATGCATTAAAGAAGGCAATAATGGTTGAAAAAGAAGCAATGAAAAAATACATGGAATACGCAAAGGCGACAAAGGATGTATCGGGGAAGAACATGTTCATTACGTTAGCGCTCGACGAGTGGAATCATATGTCCATACTCGAGAAACAGCTGGACTGCATTTCGGGCCGCGACAGCTGGTATAGCGCTGAAATCCCCAAGTCGGAAATTGAATTGTTAGTGCCGAAGCTGAAGGAGACTAAAACAAAAAACAATCGGGGATCCGGAGTCAGCGACCTCGAAGCTCTCTCTACAGCACTCAGGGAGGAGCGGGCAGCCAATGAATATTACCTGAAGCAGGCCGAGCTGATGACAGACGCGGCGGCGAAAAAGATGTACCTGAGGCTCGCAGAAATGGAAGACGCTCATTACCAGATAATTGAAGCCGAAATCGACGGAATCAAGGGCAATGGCTTCTGGCTGGGTTTCCCGGAATTCACGATGGACTGATAATGTCCGTTTATTTCTGTAAGCTCTGTGCCGAAAGTGGAATAGACCTTTGCAGGCAGGTCAGGGTTACGTTCCACCTCATTGAAGGAGGAACAGTCTCACCACGGCTTGGCTAACCCTCGGAGAGCGTTCGGGTCAACTGGGAGCAGCGGGGCATTTAGCAACCTAAGGGATAATCAGGGGGTCACCTCCGTCAGCTCGGTCCGCTTCCCCGTATTTTGATCCACTTCGAGCACCACCCCGATCCCCGGGCAGTAGAACTTGTGTTCGTCGAGGTCGGGCTCAAGGGGGGTGAATTCGTGCGTTTCCAGGCAGTTGTCGAAGCTATATACCATATATCAATTCTTCTTGACAATCTCTCATCTGCTTGATTAAGATGGATAGCATCGCAGGGTTTGGGAGAACTTATCCGATGTCCTATCAGATCGTTAAAACCCTCCGGAAAAACCATCCCGCCCTTTACAGTTTAGTTCACTGCTACCTTTATTATCCTGGCGAAGCTTGCGGTGTATCTGGATATACTGCATCTGCTATCCACCATAACTATAAGAGAAGATAACATTTTTAGATAGAGATTCGATATTTACAACCATGATGCCTTGCAGGATTCTGTCAGTGTATTTGGTTACGTAGTTCAGGAGACTATAAGTTGGTCGCAAGATATAATCAGAAAATGTTAAACTGTATCTATGAGAACCCCCTTGAAAACTATCCATAAAATAATACACGGTGACAGCAGGCAAATGAACCTTTTAGCTGATAAATCAGTCCATTTGATTATTACCTCTCCTCCATACTGGCAATTAAAAGATTATGGCACTGAAAGCCAAATCGGCTTTCACGAAAGCTATGAAAGTTATATCAATAATCTAAATCTGGTCTGGAAAGAATGTCATAGGGTATTACAGCCGGGATGCCGGCTTTGCATTAATATCGGAGACCAGTTTGCCCGCTCGGTTTATTATGGGCGGTATAAAGTGATTCCAATAAGAACAGAAATAATTAAATTTTGTGAAACCATAGGTTTTGACTATATGGGCGCTGTCATCTGGCAGAAAGTTACCACGTGCAATACAACCGGCGGCGCAACGATAATGGGCAGTTTCCCATATCCCAGAAACGGAATTTTGAAGATTGACTATGAATTCATTTTACTTTTCAAAAACCAGGGTGCCCCGCCGGTTCCGACCAAGAAACAAAAAGATCTTTCAATAATATCAAAAGATAACTGGAATACTTATTTCTCAGGGCACTGGTACTTTGCAGGGGCAAAGCAAGACGGTCACATTGCTATGTTTCCGGAAGAATTGCCGGCACGTCTTATAAAAATGTTTTCGTTTTCCGGTGAGACGGTTTTAGACCCATTCCTCGGCAGTGGGACAACTTCACTTGCCGCCCGTAATTTAGGCCGCAATTCAGTCGGTTATGAAATCAATCCAGATTTTATTTCAACAATCAAAGATAAGCTCAATGTCGGCCACCCAGACCTTGCAGTTACAGAATATGTGTTCCTGAATGATAGCGTTAAGACCGACCTGGATAAAGAAATTGAAAAGCTGCCTTATATTTTCAAAGACCCTCATAAACTTGACAAGAAGATGGACCCTAAAAAACTTCAATTCGGCTCAAAGATTGATAAAGACAGCGGTGACAGAGAAGTCTACTATTCTGTCAAAGAAGTAATCAGCCCCGAGTTAGTGAAGCTGAACAATGATTTGGTTGTTCGTCTTATTGGTGTAAAAGAAAAAGAGACTGCTAATGGACAAGCAATCAGATTTCTGATCGAAAAAACAAAGGGTCAGAAAGTATTTATGAAATTTGACAACCAGAAATATGATGACCGCAACAATCTTCTTTGCTATCTCTACCTGAAGAACAGGACCTTTATAAATGCCCATATAATCAAGGAGGGTTTAGCGGACGTTGACAGTTTAACTGACTTCAAATACAAAAATAGATTTTTAAACCTACAGAGGCATTAGATGGCGAAAACTCAAAGATATTCCATGGAATTTGGCAAAAAAGAAAAAGTCCTGAACTATGCCTGCCAAACTTATCAGTTATCAAGGCCTAATAAAGTCGGAACGGTAATGACTCTTATCAGGGAATGCCAGCCAAAAACAATCCAGAAATAGGAACTATGGTATTTTGAAAAAGCATACACAGCAGCAAAGACACCAACTAAAATTACCCCGGAGTGCCTGCGGGAACTTGGTGAACGGCTTCATGAGAAAATTACAGAAGTAGTTATTCCTGAATGGCAGGCGGCTTTCAGCCAACTGACACTTCAGGATTGCATGGATTACATTTATAATCTTACCATCAATAGGACATTTGATGGTTTTCTTCGGGAGAAGTCTGTTGTTAATGACAGCTTGGCCAAAATCTTTCCAGACATAATTTTTGAAGAGTCCGACTCTGAACTTAATCACGCAGGAGACATTGACTATGTGGCAAAAGTTGGTGATAGAGCATTTGGCATTCAAATCAAATCCGTAACAGCAAAAGCGAACTTTGGCAATTATTCTCCTACTGAAAGAATGAAAGCCAGCTTCGCAGAATTTGAAGAACAATATGGGGGCAAAGTATTTGTTGTCTTCAGCTTGGACGGTGAAATCGGGAATAAAGAAATAATTGCACAGATTCAACAGGAAATCGAACGACTGAAAAAAGAAATATAACGCCCAACAAGGCGCTCCAGAGGACGGCTAGTACGCTGCCTTTGAGCTTCAGCGTTCTCGCTTTCTCTTGGTAAGCCATAATTTCCAAAATTAATAAACGCTCGCTTAGTAGGTGTAATGCTCAACCCTTCTTCCTTAATTTCAAATTTTGATGAAAAGTTAGTCTGGATTCATACTACCATGTTTTAGAAACGTTCCGCTTTGATATTCCTCAAATGCTATTCTCAGCTCTTCCTGGGTATTCATTACAATGGGGCCATACCAGGCTACTGGTTCCCGAATGGGTTTCCCTGATATAAGCAGAAAACGCAGACCTTCCTCCCCGGTCGATATAGACAGCTCATTGCCATCGTCAAAAATGACCAGGCTTTCAGCCCCTATCAGGCAATCTCTCTTGAAATCGAAGTAGTTCCTTCCTTCAACTTCATACCCGTATGGATCCCGTTCCGGTTCAAAGTATCCCCTGCCTTCTATCACATAAGCAAATACTGTGTATCCCTCCTGCACGCGATGTATGAACATTGTATCAGGCGGAACACTCACATCAAGATATTCAGGGTCGGTAACAATGTCCTGCACCGGGCCCCTGGCTCTATTGACCTCGCCACAAATAATTTTCACTGTCACATTATTGTTCAACCTGATTTCCGGTATCTGATGGTGTTGGACATCCCGGTAACGCGGTTCCATCATCTTATGCGACGCCGGAAGATTGTCCCATAGTTGAAATCCCCACAGCAATCCATCTTCTCTGCCTTTCGGCATCTCCTGGTGGATAATGCCGCTGCCAGCCGTCATCCATTGCACATCACCTGATGAGATTACCCCCTTATTGCCCATACTGTCGCCGTGTTCTACCTTCCCATACAGCACATAGGTGATTGTCTCAATACCCCGGTGGGGATGCCAGGGAAAACCTTTGATATATTCATCGGGGTTGTTCGAATGAAAGTCGTCAAGGAGGAGAAATGGATCAAGTTGCGGAACGTGCTGGTAGCCGAACACCCTCTTCAAATGCACGCCGGCACCTTCGAGCGTCGGCCTGCTATTAAACACCTTTCTTATCTTTCTGATTTTACTCATTGTCATCTCCTGGCCTGTTCACTGAGCTTATCACGATTGTGCGGCGAATTTAAATCAAGTTCAGGTCCGACAGGGACTATCCTCGTGGGATTAATATCCGTATGAGTGATGTAATAGTGATGCTTGATATGATCAAAATTAACCGTCTCTGCGATTTCTTCGTGCTGATACAGCTCCCGTAAGTATCCATAGAGGTTTGGATAATCAATGATCCGCCGGATGTTACACTTGAAATGGATGTAATAGACCGCATCAAAGCGTATCAGGGTCGTAAACAGTCGCCAGTCGGCTTCAGTCATCTGATTGCCCACGAGGTATCTATTTGTCCTGAGGCGTTCCTCTATCTGGTCCAGGGCATTGAACAGTGCCCGGACTTCCCGTTCGTAGGTACTCTGGGTGGTTGCAAAGCCTGCCCGATATACTCCATCATTTACATTTGGATAAACAAAGTCATTGATCGCATCAATCTCTGCACGGAGCGCCTCGGGGTAAAAATCAAGATCGCTTTTGGTGAAGGCATTGAATTCACTATTAAACATGCGCATAATATCATCATCAGCGTTTGAGACAATCCGGCCTGTCTTCTTATCCCATAGTACAGGAACTGTGACTCTTGCGTTGTAATCAGGCTCCGAGACCTTATATGCCTCACTGAGGAACTGAAAGCCATTTACCGGGTCCTCGCTGTACCCCGGACCATTTCGAAACGCCCAGCCACGTTCATCCCGAACCGGGTCAACAACTGTCATGCCGATGACATCTTCAAGCCCTTTTAATTTGCGCATTATAACAGTACGGTGAGCCCATGGGCAGGCAAGGGAAACATAGAGATGATAGCGGCCTAATTCAGCGGGATAGCCTTTTGAGCCATCGCAAGTCACCCAGCCCCGAAACTGGTCTTCCGGCCTGACAAATGCACCTTCTTCATTTCGTTCCTTCGGGAATATCATCTGATTATCCTCGTAGTTGCACGCAGTATTTAGTCGCAAAAAGGGAATGAAAGGTTTGTTAACTCATTATAACATCTTCTCAATCTTACAGTAAACATAAGCCAGATGGTTTGGGATTAAGTAACCAATTGAAATAATATCATGGATGGTGTAGATTCCAAAAGGGTGAGAAGTTTATCCAGGTTTAGAGAATATGTTGAATAGATGCAAATGGGTCGGGAATGACCCCATCTATATTGAGTATCATGATAAGGAATGGGGTGTCCCTGTACACGATGATAAAAAGTTATTTGAATTTATTATCCTGGAAGGAGCACAAGCGGGTTTAAGCTGGAGTACAATTTTAAAAAGACGTGAGAACTACAGGAAGGCGTTTGCTGATTTTGATGCAGGAAAATCAGATGCCCTCAGCAAAGATCTGAAGAAGAGAGGTTTCAAATTTGTCGGCTCAACTATAATCTATGCCCATATGCAAGCCGTAGGTATGGTCAATGATCACACTACGGACTGTTTCAGATACAAAGAATTGTTGGGACAGCGTCATTTAAACACTATGATTTATCCGCGTAGAGGAGTCAAACACTATGACGAGTCGCCATGATCAATGTTTCTTCCTGAAACATGCACACAAGAAGTGATATCCAACATCGTAGATTTCAATTGGTAATCGTTTTTGATATTTCGAAAACCGACTTTTTCTACAGACTCGTTATGAGAGGAAAATAAAATAAGGAAGTTTCTAATCACATCATATTGAATAGGCATTATCGCCGACGCTTTAGCTACAGTACTTCTGTTCTCACCAACCGTTGCCAGCATTGTCCTTCAACCACAATCGTTCGAATTGTCCGCAATGTATCTCTACGTCACGCGTGGCGCAGGAGCCTTGATGCTGGGCTGGACTGTTTTGTTGTTCTGGGCGCTGATAGAACCCATTGCTCGCGTCGACATTCTCCTGATTACGCTGTTTCCTGTTGTCACCATATTAGCGATCGCCGCCGTGCTTGTAGCGAAATCAAATCAGATACAGACTTCAAACCTATTTCCAATGTTCATCTTGTACTTTGTAATATTTTGCACTTTTGTGCTATCGTGTATATATGGGCAAAGAAGCAAAAGGAGCCGCTCATAACAGGAAGGAAATAGGGGTCAGGTCTCCTTTTTTCAGCACCGTGATAATCTTTCGGTTGGCGGAGGGAAAGGCGTAGTGGCTCAGTTCCTCAGGAGAGACCCAGCGGTAGGGATGGGTTGTTTTCAGGGGCCCCTTCACATAGCGGCAGTGAAAGGCATGCAGGGTGATGTGGAAGTGGGAGTAGGCATGTCTCACCGTGCTGATCAAGTCTCCCACGGAGGCGGTGACATTTAATTCTTCCAGGATTTCGCGGGCTGCCGCCTGTATGGGGTTTTCTCCCTCTTTTAATTTTCCGCCTGGAAATTCCCACAGACCCCCGAGCAGTCCCTCAGCAGGCCTCTGAGTAATGAGGATCTTCCCCCCTCTCCAGATTACCCCCGCGGCAATATGATAGTGAGGGACTTTCCGTCCTGGAGATTTTACAGGGAGAGTCTTCTGCAACCCCTTTGAGTAAGCAAGACACAGAGACCTAAGGCAACAGGCGGTGCAATCCGGGTTTTTCGGCGCACAGATCATTGCCCCCAGGTCCATCAGGGCCTGATTAAAACAACGGGGGTTTTTCTCTGGCACAAGACGTTCAGAGATGTTCCATAGTTTTTTCTGTACTGGTGCGAGAGATGGGTTTTGCCGGATCGCAAAGAGCCGGCAGAGCACACGCCGGACATTCCCATCAAGGATAGGGGCCTTCTTTCCGTAAGCAATGCTGATAATCGCCCCGGCGGTAGAACGGCCTATCCCATGCAGGGATGTCAGTGTTTCGATATCATCCGGCATCTCTCCATTATATTGGCCTGAGATAATACGGGCTGCCTTCTGAAGGTTCCTTGCGCGGGCATAGTAGCCAAGCCCCTCCCATACCTTTAACACCGTCCCCAGCGGGGCATGGGCCAAGTCGGCGGTCGTAGGGAATGTTGCCATAAACTTTTCATAGTAAGGGATGACCGTGGCTACCTGGGTCTGTTGAAGCATGATCTCAGAGACCCAGATAGCATAAGGATCAGAGGTGCGCCGCCAGGGGAGGTCACGCCCCTCTTTGCGATACCAGTGGAGGAGACGTTTCGTAATATCCCGTTCCATGAGTGATATTTTATCATTTAAAGGAGCAGAGGTGCTATAATTATTCACATGAAACACCCGGGTTTGTCATTCTGAGCGGAGCGAAGAATCTGATAAGTCCGGGGTATCAGATTCTTCGGTCGCTCTCGCTCCCTCAGAATGACATGCAGCAGGAGTTTTTTGGAT
>JAHFEQ010000060.1 GCA_023248395.1 Nitrospirota bacterium | reverse complement strand
AGGGTCATTCCTTTCAAACTTTTCTTAGCGTTTTTCATGCCCGTCTCTTCTTTGATTTCTCCACAGTGTGAAAACTCATATTGACTCTACCCATATATTCAGTTATCTTTTATCTACAGCCCGCTAACAACAAAAACATTAATCCTCCATGGAGGCAGTCAAAATGCCAAAGACCATCGAAGCCATTTATGAAGATGGGGTCTTTAAACCCCTTACCAAGCCTCGTCTTAAGGAGCATCAAAAGGTAGAACTGGTCATCTCTACCAAATCCGAGATTGATGAGGCGGTTAAGAATGCCCTCAGTATCATTGGAGTAGGTGAAAGCCATTTTAAAGATGCCTCCGTACATCATGATGAGTACCTATATGGTAAAAAGCGCCTTATTAAATCTTCAAAATGAATATCTTTGTCGATACCGGCGCATGGATCGCCATTGCTGATAAAAAAGATCAATACTCAAAGATAGCCAGCCAGTTCTACACTGATCTCATCCTCCAAAGAAGTCACCTGGTGACATCCAATTTGATTCTTGTTGAAACCTTTAATCTCCTTTTCAGAACCATAGGCAGCAAAGCTACAATCAAATTGGGTGATGCCCTCAAAACCAATGTCTTTCTCAACATAGAACCTATCACCCTTATTGATTGGGAAAGAGGATGGAATATCTTTGGTAAATATGATGATAAAGACTTTTCTTTTACAGACTGCACCAGCTTTGCCCTTATGGAACGGCTTAAGGTTAAATCTGCCTTTGCCTTTGATGTCCATTTCAGACAATACGGGTTTAGTGTTTTTCCATAGTCTTTTTGATTTGAGAGGTTCTAATTTTGTAGTTGGCCTTATTAGAGGAGAGAGGATATTATTATTGGTTATGGGGTACGAGGGGATTGTGCGTGAGTGAGTGCAAGTTGCAGGCCATGCGCTGGCACTGGCGGCATATGTTGCAACGTTCTCAGTCATTGCGCTCTTTAAGCGGGAATAATAGACGTTCGCTATGGTCATAAAAACACTCCTCCAAAATAAAAAAGCTGGACTGCTGAAATGGCGATAATCTCACCCCGGAATTATTGTCACCAAGGCAGCCCGGCTGCCTTGGTTCCTAACCCCCCACCCTATCCCTCCCCCACAAAAGGGGGGAGGGGATAAGAAGTGGAGCGAATATTGGATAAGTTCCGTGGCCTTGCGCCCTGTTTCTCAAAGATGGATTCCCCAACTTTAACTCACTATGACGCCGCATCTCGCCTACACCGCTCCCTGTCAGGGGAGCGGTTGTAGTATCGCCCTCTTAAAGGGCCATGCAGGGAAAGTTGAGATGACCTTGCGTCCTGCTGTTAGCCTAACAGTGAGGTTCTATGACCCTCTCCCCAATGGGGAGAGGAAGGAGGGTCGCAATTATATGAGGCAATTTTTATACCTTGGCGTCAAAAAGCTGGCTATTTTATTGTAACTTATTTAAAATATTAACTAATTACGCTAACTACAATTTTGTAAAGATTTCCTGGCTTGTGTCTATTTTATACAGACCTGATATTCCTGAAGGACTTATCCTGATACAATCTCCTGTTTTTGTTAGAGGTTTCACTATGGGTCAGTCCTGATACAGACGTGAGGCAGTATGTTACCTGTGGAAACAGGTAAATCGCCTTGCTTTTTTCCCCCTCACCCGTTACAATCTCATAAAGTCATGAAGGATTAGAGCACCTGTTCGGGCTCCACTTTGTGAAGGGCGGAAAGGTGGAGCAGGAACTGGCAGAGATTGATCGCTTCTTACAAAACATACAGGATTATTTAAAGATACAGACCTGCCTTTAAGTCCACCCTGATATGGTATTATAATCTCCTTTGGAGAATTGAACAGTTATGGCTGACATTATCAAAATACTCATCACATTTATACTTGCCGTGCTTCTCATCCGGCGGAAGATGAATCTCGGCGTGGCCATGGGAATCGGGGCGGCAGGTCTTGCCATACTATATCTCCTGCCCATATCAGCAGTCGGAGAAGCCTTGGTCAGGACCGTAACCACCTATACGACGATACAGATGATTATAGCGCTCGGTCTGATCATGGTCATGGAGAATATCATGAGGAAGACTGAGACCTTTAAGCAGATGATGGAGGCCTTAAAAAGGGTTGTTCGTGATACGAGGGTGGTGCTTGCGGCGCCTCCGGCCATCATCGGGATGGTCCCTTCGATAGGGGGGGCCTATTTTTCGGCCCCTTTGGTTGAAGAGGCAAGTAGTACCCTCTCTATGACCCCTGAGAGGAAGGGGTTTATCAACTACTGGTTCCGGCATATCTGGGAGTATATCCTGCCGACATACCCAGGGATCATCCTGGCCTCTGCGATTACGCATGTCCCGCTGGATAAGCTCATCCTCTACCAGATGCCCTTTGCGGTCATGGTGGTGGTCACCGGGGGCATCTTCTGTTTCAGGGGGCTTACTGCCCCCGACTCCCCGCACCCTGCACCCTTACAAAGACAAAGCGGAGATTTAAGGAAACTTTTTATAAGCCTCCTCCCTATCGCCTCTATTATACTTCTCGTGGCCCTATTCCATATAGATATCGCATTGACGATGGTGATAGTTATTGCTTTCATGTTCATCTATCATCGGTATCCTCTGAGAAAGATAGCCATAACATTGAGAGAAAGCATCTCATGGAATGTCCTCCTGATCATCATCGGGGTCATGTTCTTTAAAGAGATGCTTAAGGCAACAGGATCGGTCGATGGGGTGTCGCTCTTTCTGACCCAGACAGGATTTCCGCTGATCATCCTGTTTTTCATACTCCCATTTTTAGTCGGTCTCCTGACAGGCCTCACCATCGCCTTTGTCGGTACAACATTCCCGCTCCTCATCCATATCAGTGGAGGGTCTCCGGAGATAGGGACCATGGCCTTTGCCTTTGCAAGCGGGTTCACAGGGGTGATGTTTTCACCGGTACATCTATGCTTTGTACTAACCGGCGAATATTTTCGCGCAGACAAGGTGACTATTTACAGATACATGCTTATCCCGAGCGGGATGGTGATGCTGACGGCGATTGTAATGTGGATGGTGTGATGATAGGTAACTGGTAGAAGTAAGCAGGTTAGAAGTAAGAAAGGGAGTCAATGAAAAAACCGGTTGTTGCGATCATAGGCCGGCCGAATGTGGGGAAATCTACTCTGTTCAATCGCATAATAGGAAAACGTGTGGCAATTGTGGAGGATACGCCGGGGGTCACACGGGACCGGAATTATGCTGCAACCTCTTACCAGGGGCGTGATTTTATACTTGTCGATACCGGTGGGCTTGAACCTGATTCCTCAGACCTTATATTATCACAGATGAAGAGGCAGGCCAGAATCGCCATCGATGAGGCGGACATCATCATATTTCTGATGGACGGGAAAGAAGGACTTGCCTTTGCAGATATTGAGATCGCAGATATGCTCAGACAAGTGAGTAAGCCGGTCTTCTACGCCATCAACAAAATAGACAGCAAAAAGGTAGAGGAAGGCATTGCTGATTTCTACAGGCTTGCTGTGGAGAAACTCTATTTCATCTCTGCTGAACATGGAAGGTGTGTAGATGAACTTTTAGATGACATTTACCTATTGTTACCCATAGCAGAGGAAGGGGATAGCAGTGAACAGGATGCGCCGCCTAAAATAGCCGTTGTTGGAAAACCAAATGTTGGAAAATCCACATTAGTCAACAGACTGCTTGGAAAAGAGCGCCTTCTGACAAGCCCTACACCAGGGACTACCCGGGACGCGATAGATACTATAGTGACCTATTATAAAAAGAGATATCTTTTTGTTGATACGGCCGGGATAAGAAAAAAGGCAAGGGTAGAGAGAGGGGTTGAATCCTTCAGCGTTGTAAGATCTTTAAAGAGTATTGACAGATGCGACATCGCGATACTCCTTATTGATGCCGTGGAAGGGATAACAGACCAGGATTTAAAGATAGCCAGATATATAGAAGAGGCAGGAAAGGGGTGCATCATCGGGATAAACAAATGGGATATCGTGGAAAAAGATGATAAGACGATGGATCAATACAAAAAACACTTCTACTCTCTCTATCCCTATATTTCTCATATCCCAATAGTTTTCATATCCGCACTGACGGGGAATCGTGTAGCCAAGATATATCCGGAGATTCGATCCGTCATGGAGGAGTATTCAAGGCACATCACGACAGGTGAGCTTAATAGATTTATTGGACATATTGCAGACCGCCTCCCCTCTTCCACTTACAAGGGGAAACCGGTCAAGATATATTATGCAACTCAGATAGGGGTACGGCCGCCCAAATTCGTTATCTTTGTGAACTATCCCGGGGCCATAAATCCAAACACGACAAGATACATTGAAAATAGTATGAGGAATCAGTGGGGATTCAGAGGAGTGCCGATCCGGATAGTTATCCGAAGAAAGTAGACTTATTTTTCAACTCTGCCAATCACATTCTCTACGCTGTCAGTAAAGTATAGATAGGGTGTGTCTGGAGAAGTCGTGATGCTTACGACATTATTATATCTCGCCTCACTCCTTGTGCCGGCTGTAAAGGAAGATTGACCTGTTTGCCCGGAAAATGTAAGCACTTCACCCGTATACTTATTCACCCTGCGCAGGACATTGTTCCCGGCATCTGCGACATAAAGGTAGTCTCCGTCCACAGATATCCCCCTCGGAAAATGGAATAGCGCATCAAACCCCACCCCATCCCGATACCCCCACACTGCTGGCATTCCTGCAATGGTCTTTACCTGGCCCGTAGTTCTGAGTACCCTCCGGATCGTACTGTTACCGGTATCTGTCACATAAAGGTATGTACCGTCAGAGGTGATACCACGGGGGTCATTAAATCCTGCTGCCGCGCCTGTACTGTCGGCAGTTCCAGGTGAACCCGTATTGGTGACAAAGTCAACCAGGCCTGCGACCAGCCCGACATATCCGGTAGACAGATTGACCCTGCGCACCAGGTGGTTACCCGAGTCTGCAACATAGAGGTGATCCCCAACGATACAGATCCCCCGTGGAAGATTAAATAGTGGGGGACCAAATTCACTATTCATAAAACCGGGCTGCCCTGGGGAGCCTGCTACAGTTGTTACCTTTCTCGTGGAAATTTCCACCTTCCTTATGATATGGTTTCCAGTGTCAGCGACATATAGATTCCCCATGCCATCAGCCGCAATACCTACGGGAAGAGTGAATTGAGCTGAATAACCAGCGCTGAATCGGTAACCTGATGAGCCTACTGTCCCTGCTATAAGGATTAAGGGAGCGCCGGATAAATTTGTTATGTCTAACTTGCGTATAATATAATTCCCTCTATCCGCCATGTACAACAAGCTTCCACGAATATCTCCACCCGAAGGGGAGTTGAGCGAAATACCCTTATTGTTAGAGTATGAGAAGGTCTTTGTCTCCCCTGTATTGATATTCACCCTTCTAATCCTGTTACTCCCTGTATCCATCACATAGAGATACGTCCCATCCGTACTAATATCGGTAGGGGCGTTAAAGGACGTCGTCTTGCCTGTCCCATCAGTAGAGTCTCCATAGCTGCTTGTCCCGATGGCCTGACCAGTACATTTCAGGGTCTTCGTGGTCACCCCGGATACCACCTGTGATTCTTCTATGCAGACCATATCTCCTGCCAAGAATGAGACCTCTCCGGTAGCAAGGTCTACCTTTCTTATCAGGTGATTCTCTCTATCTGCAACATAAAGTATCCCATCATGCCAGGCAATACCCTCCGGAGAGTTAAAGAGGGGGGGGCCATTTATGCTATCCACAAGACCATTACTTCCGCGAGTTCCTGCTATTGTCTCTACTGCACCTGTTGATATATTGACCTTTCGTATCGCATGATTTCCCGTGTCTGCAACATAAAGAAAAACGCCATCCGTTGTTATATCCCCCGGATTATTAAACCTCGCTAATCCACTCCCCTCACCCGTATCTGTCCAGCCTGCCACGCCACTCTCCCCTGCCAGGGTCGTTACCACCCCGGTAGGTATATCCACCTCGCGGATTGCATGATTTCCGGTATCAGCGATATAAAGCCTATCTCCTAATCTTACCCCCCTTTTGGGAGAATGAAATCTCGCCTCTCTTCCAGTCCCGTCCTGGCTACCTGAACTGTCAGGGTATCCGGCAAATGTACGAACCTCTCCAGTAGAAAGATCCATCCTTCGTATGACATGGTTATCTGTATCTATAATGTAGAGGTTCTCTCCAGTTGCGTCGATGATCACATCCGTAGGGGAGTTAAACAGGGCCGGGCTTTCCGTACTATCTGAAGTGCCAAAGACTCCAGGAGAACCTGCCAGTGTAGTCACCTCTCCTGTAGGAGTGTCTATCTTCCTTATGGTGTGATTAAAGGTGTCGGCGACATAAAGTGTATCGCCGTCTATAACTATCCCCCCGGGTGTGTTGAATCTGCTCTGATCTCCAGGGGCATCTGCAGTCCCGGGGTTGGGGGCTTCCCCGGCCACCGTTGAAAGCTCTCCCGTGAATATATTGACCTTCCTTACCGTCTGATTGTCCATGTCCGCCACATAGGCATAATCCCCTATAATGTCTACATCTGCAGGGCTGTTAAACTTCCCAACCCCGATAGGGCCGTCAGTAGCGCCAGGTTCAGGAGGGGTCCCGCCAATGGTATAAACTATCCCGGAAGATAGAAATATCACCCGGATAGCCTCATTCCACAGATCTGCAACAAAGAGCACTGACCCCTTTACAGCAAGACCATAGGGGTAATGAAACCGTGCATTCTCAAGTAAGCCATCTGCATAACCGGCCTCCCCGGCCTTCCCGGCGATTGTGATCACCTCACCTGTCCCAGGGTCTAGTCTCCTTATTGTATGATTGTAGGTATCAGAGATATACAGGTACACCCCGTCTGTGGTCACACCTAACGGTGAGTTAAACCTAGCAGATTCACCTATCCCATCGTCACTTCCGGACGAGCGGGGGGCTCCGGCTATGGTAACCGTATCCCCGCTGTTTTTATCAACACGTCTTATCGTATGATTGTCTGTATCCGCGATATAGAGGAAATCCCCGATATGTGTAATCCCGGTTGGCCCCCGGAATAGTGCATCCGTCCCGGCCCCGTCTTGAGAACCCGTTTGTCCGCGCTTCCCGGCCAGCGTCGTTACAGTTCCTGTACCATCTACCTTTCGAATCGCATGATTCTGGGTATCCGCCACATAAAGATATTTGCCATCTGTATCAATCCCTTCCGGGGCATAAAATCTGGCATCTATTCCCACCCCATCGTTTACACCTGAAACGCCAGGATAGCCCGCGATCGTAGAAACTTCTCCTGTGGATGTATCTATCCTCCTTATGATATGGTTGTTCTGGTCCGCCACATAGAGTGCCACTCCAGCGGCCACTATCCCACGGGGAGAATTAAATCTGGCGACAGTACCTATACCATTCGAGGCGCCTGCACCGCCTGGCGTACCTGCCATTAGCAGCATAGAACCAGAACCGCCGCCTATACTTAAACGGCCTTCTAAGGGTGGGCCTACAGTGCTATACTCACTGCTGCAACCTGTAATGATAAGGATAAAAAGGTATCCTATTGTGATGGATAGTTGTATTTTCGGGACTTGGTCTCTGACCATCAATACAATATATTTGCAATAATTATACCAAAGACATAGAATCCCCTGCTATCCTGGTGGCAAGCTTGGCGCCGTAACTGATACAGTCCCTTACAGATATCCCACGAAGATAATTACCAGTGATATATAGGCCTGGGATACGATCCGGCATATTCTCTATCCTTTTTAATACGTTCTGGTGACCTATTGAATACTGAGGGATAGCCCTGTTGTATCTCGTAATGCTTACAAAACCAGGGTCCCTTTTTATATCGAGCATATTCTTCAGGTCGGGCAGGGTAAGATCTAAAAGTTCCTTATCACTCTTCTCCACCATTTCAGGATGTCGTTTTCCACCAACGTAATTTGTTAATGCAACCCTCTCTTCCGGGGCCCTCCCACTAAAGAGCGCTGAGTTCCATAGAGTACCAAGTATGCTCCCCCCCTCCTTGGAAGGGACCATGCAACCTATACCGTCCAGCGGATGCCTTATGTCCTCCCTCTTAAAGCCGGTATAGACTACTGCTAAAGGAGAATACTCTATCCTCTTTAATATCTCATAAGTATCTGGGTCTATGGGATATATCAATCGGGCTGTCTCAATAGCTGGTGTGGCAATAACAACAGCATCTGTATGATAGACAGTAGAGTGACCCCCTTGATCTGCCATGATCTGCCATGAGATATCCCCCGTCCTCTCTACCCCATTTACCCTGGCGTAAGGGATAAAACGGTCACCAAGGTAGTGACGAATAGCCTTGGGAAGGGCCTCCATCCCCTGACGAAACGAAAAGAGGTGCATTGGATTACTTGCCCTGCTCCCCTTTAGCCTCCTGATTAATGCCCCCATGATTAAGCTGCCGTAGCGTTCCTCCAAAGCAGAAAGCATCGGGAAGGTACTCTTCAGACACAGCTGCCCCGGATCCCCTGCATACGTCCCGCCTATAAAGGGCTCCATGACCTGCTCCAGAATCTCACGACCTAGTCTTCTTGTAATAAACTGTGAGACTGTCTCCTCCTTTTCCATCCGGGCACGTGGAATCAAAGGTTCTGAAAAGAGCCGCACCTTCCCTTTGAGACTCAATAGATTTGTATTGATAAGCTCAATGGGCCCCCGAGGCATGGGGAGAGGATATCCCTCTTTCAGCAGGTATCTGTTCCTTGCAGTTGGAGAGCGGTATATCTGTTCCTCTCTCAGGCCTACCGTATCACACAGGATGTTTACCTCCGGAAGGTAGTTAAGGAGGCAATTAGCCGCACGATCTACAAGGTAGCCCTCTATATTTTCACTTTTGATAACCCCACCGGGCCTGTCGGTCTGCTCTAATACAAATGCGTCTATATTATTCTGGAGAAGCCAGAAGGCCGCAGACAGGCCAGAGATGCCGCCACCAATCACTGCGACCACCGGTTTATGTGTGAGATTTTGATTCACCTAACCTCTTACTTCTAACTTCTTACTTCTTACTTCTTATCTGCCCACTGCTACCTTCTACCTCTTCAAATACTCTTTCATCTTATCCAGCATTTCCTCATCCATAAGCCCTACCTTGCCCTTTGACGTCACATATTCCCTGATCTCATCCAGCCTCTCCTGGGCCTCTCTGTTTTCTTTAATCTTTTTGATGTTCTCTTTGGCGTAGTCAAAGGCATCAAAGGTCAGTTCTGTATATCCAAGGGCCTTGATCCTCTTTACAGCCTTCGTCATGGCCATGTTCCGGAATTCTGTTAAAAGTTCCGGGGTAATCATAGAAATACCCATACGGGTTGCCCTTCGTTCTGCCGCCTTTTTTATCCCACTGCGTATAAAATCCGGGGCCTTCTGTAACCTGCTCCAAGCCTCCTCTGACCACTCTACCTTGATCTTCTTTTGACTCTCTATCGTTTCCAGTACCTTTTTATCTATAAGTGTAAAGCCTTTTATTTCAGCCGACTTCTCTATATCCTCTTTAAGGATCTCAATGATGAAATCTCTTGCAAACTGCGGTCTTTTCATATATCTGCCTTCAATCTCCTGAAGGGCCTCTTCCGACCATTCAACTCCCTTCTCTTTCCCGCTCCCTGACTTAGGACGCAGGCTAAAACCTGCGGCTACATCTGCTACCCCCTCAAACCTCTCCCATACCTCAACATTAACCTCCAGGTGACCTCTTTCTCTCGCAAATTCCTGCATTGCCTCTTTGAACATGCCTCTCATAAACTCAGGAATGGCATCAAGCCGCCTTTGTGCCTCCTTAGTCAGAGGGAGGGAGGCTGGCATAGAACGCAGGCTAAAGCCTGCGACTACATCGTTTGGTATCACATCTGGAGGCATAGCCGGCGCCTTATCTCCAAAGCGTTTTTTCCGAAGCTCATCTAACAGCTCAGACGTGATCGTAAGTATCCCATGCTCTTCTGCATACTTCTCCACGTTCCCTTTTATCATCCCCCGCAGGAAAAAGGGCAACCGTCCAAGCCGCTCCTCTGCCTCTTTTGTCCAGGTCATCCTGAGTTCGTTACTCATTTTAGCCACTCCTATCTTCTCTCCACCCTTTGGAACATACTGACACCAGAGGTCTTCGTCTAAATAATCTCCGTGGCTGGCATAAGGCCTTGCCCTGCAGCCACCGCACAGCTCCTCGTACTCACACTCCCCGCACTTCCCCTTTAATTGTGGAGACCTCAAATCTTTAAAGACCGTGGCATTTGCCCATATCTGAGAAAATCCATCGCCCCTGACATTCCCAACTGACAAAGGCATATAAGGACAGGGCGTAACCTCTCCATCAGGCGCTATGCGACAGTAGTGAGATCCCGCCAGACACCCCCCGCCTAAATACCCTTCCGCCTTAGTAAGGGGTGAGTGGGGATCTTTCTGATAGGCTATCCGTTTAAAATGCGGGGCGCAGCGGGCCCTGATCAGCATCCCGGGATATCTGTCCTGCAGCTCTATCAGGTTAGACAGTACCTCTTCATACTGTTGCGGTGTAATATCCGTTAATTTTTCCCCTCGCCCTGTACAGACCATAAAGAAAAAATTGACCACCCTGGCCCCCTGTTGATGCGCAAACTCGATGATCTGCGGGACTTCCCGCCAATTAAAGGAGGTTACACTATTGTGGATCTGAAATTGAAGACCGTGGTGTCTACATCTGTCAATGGCCTCAACAGCCCGGCTCCATGCACCGGGTAAGCCGCGAAAGCGGTCATGTTTCGCAGGATCGAGTGAATCGAGGCTTAATCCTACTCCAGAGACTCCACTCTCTTTAAGCCTCTTGATCGTGGAGTCATCAAGCAGGAGACCATTCGTCCCGACGACTACCATCAATCCCTTCTTTGATGCGTACCTTGCAAAATCCAGTGTATATTTATAGAGAAGGGGTTCCCCCCCTGTTAAGACGAGGATGGTATCGGGGTTTATCGAGGATATTTCATCAATGAGATGAAAACCCTCTTCCCTGGTAAGTTCATGTCCACTCGCTCCATCCCCATGAATTCTCCTTAATTCCCCTTTATCAAAGGGAGAAATAGGGGGAGTATTAAACTCTCCGGCATCCATATAGCAATGCCCGCAGCATAAATTACACTGGCTGGTCAGGTTCCATGCAATCAGAAACGGCTTATAAGATGTCATCCCGTTTAACGCTCCTTTGCCCCTTCATCTTCACACGCTTTTCCACACGTAATCTGACCTGCTCCCGGACAGCAGCATCTTCTATCTTATGCAATTCCCTCACGGCATCATCTTCCCAAACCATCTTCTCATCTTCAGAAGGCTTCAACCCTTCATGCCCGCCGTGGGAACACTTCCCCATCCCCCCCATCTCCATTGCCCCCATGGCACCCTGCGGCATAAACTTTCCCATGGCCTCCTCGATGAGGGAAGAGTTGATCACGGTATGCCCTTTCTCCTGTGCATACCTCAATATGGCCATCCTGGCCATGTTTTTGACAAATCCCGGGACCCTCTCCATCCGTTCTTCCGCCTCTTTCGTCCATGACACAGTCTGCTCTGCCACAACCTCCGTGGGGGGGACAAACCTGCGGGATGTCAGAAGAACATGGCATGGAGCAAGCCTTAAAAGCTTCTCTCCATTGCTCCCTATGTCCAAACCATCATCTTTATGGATACCTACCTTTCCCAATATAAGAAGGTCCGGATTTTCCTTACGAACCTCTCCCAATATCGCATCGTAGGGTTTGCCTGCAAGGAGTGTGGTCTTTACCTCCACACCCTTATCTTTTGCTAACGTCTTTGCAACCTCTAAGTGCGCCTTATAGATCTTGGCCAGACCGTCATCAATGATCTCTTCATGAAGCTGCTCCTGCTGCTTAAACCGGAATACTTTGCCGGCCTCCTCTGACAGGACCTTTGCAATGCTGTTGAATGCAGCATAGTGGAAATGGGGATCATAGGCAGAGACGACCTCCACAGATGCACCTAACTTCCGAGCGAATAAGAGGGCTATTTGAAGGCCACCATAGGACTCAGGACTGCCATCGACACCCACCATGATCTTCCCGCCTCTAAGCCGTTGAGTAGTATTTTTGACAACCAGCAGGTCTCCGTCAACCCGGCGTACCACCCTCTCACAGACACTCCCAAGGAGATTTTCCTTGATGGCCCCAAGGCCCATGG
>JAHFEQ010000013.1:13230-35710 GCA_023248395.1 Nitrospirota bacterium | reverse complement strand
TGGGTGCAAGGCTGGCAGGAAAGGTCTCAGGGGTTGGAGTTGATTATACGGGTGAGTTTGCCTATCAGCTCGGAGATAATGGGAGTGGTTTTGTAGCTGGCGCAGGCAGCCCTGCAACTACAAGCGCCAAGGTGGATATCTCAGCCTATGCCCTTGCTGTAGAGGCGGGATATTTGCTCTCCAATGTTGCATGGAGTCCGAGGGTGGTTATTGAGTACGACTATGCGACAGGCAGCGATTCGGGTAAGGAGGACAATACCTTTGATAATCTCTACCCGACCAATCACGCCTTCTATGGCTATATGGACTATCAAGGCTGGATGAATATGAGCGATATTGCCCTTAAGGTCACTGCAAAGCCGAGCGACAAGTGTTGGCTCTATCTGGCCTACCATATGTTCTCTTTAGCAGAGGATAAGGATAATTGGTATCAGGCCAATGGGTCAACAAAGATGAGTGGGAATATCGGGGAAGATGCCGTAGGCACTGAAATAGACCTCCTTGCGCGGCATACCTTTAACCAGAACCTGAAGGTTGAGGCCGGCCTTTCTGAGTTCTTTGCCGGAAATTTTATTAAGAACCATGCCAGCACCTCAGATGATGAAGACTCTACCTGGGCCTATCTCATGGGGACTGTGAGCTTCTAAGGCAAGTCACGATAGGTGGGGTTTTTAACCCCGCCATCATAGATGGCGGGACAGGAATGTCCCGCCTATCCTTTTTTATCCCTCACGACAAATTTGTAAAATTATCCTGCCGTTACGACAAATTTGTAGCAACTTTTTAACATCTAAAAAATTATTTTTCGTATAAAACCCTTTATAATCAAACAGTTATATATACTAAAAGTTTATGGTATGCAACTTGTATTATCCCTTTACTACGCTTGGAGACCCACACGGAAATATAGTGATACCTTTAAAAGATATTATCTCAGAGGTTGAGAAGATGCATATCCTTGAAGCCCTGGAGGTGACTAACTGGGTAAAGGCGAGGGCGGCAAAGAGGCTCGGTATAAGCCAGAGTATGTTAGCTTATAAGATAAAGAAGTATGAGATAATAATTAAACCAAGAGGAGGAAAAGAAGATGAAAAGGATGGAAAGGTTAATTAGAATTCTTAGTGCTCTGTCTTTATTTGTATTAATGAGTGGAAACCTTAGCTTTGGTGCTGAGGTAAACGGCATCTATACCGAGCCGACTACAAAGGATCTGGGGGTCTTGACCAAGCTTAAGGTCTTGGAAGGGATTAAGGTGCGGGGCTGGATCAGCACCTATTATGAGATCAATACCAATGATCCGAGCAATGCTGCCGTTAACTGCCTACAGGATATGTCCTCTAGTTTAAACTGTCCTACGTTAAATCCAACTAGTGCTGCTTCTACAGTCAAGTCCAGACATATTGATATCGAGGGCCGTACCTTCGATGTCCATTCCAACAGTTTTTCAGTAGAGTTGGCCGAGCTTGAGATAGAAAAGGTACCAGGGATAGGGGAAGTGGGTTTTAAATTTGATCTCGCCTTCGGGGACACCCAAGACATCATGGTGGATACCATCAAGGGGCGGGTGGGCGCTCAGCAGTCAACAGACTATATCAGTGACTTTGATAAAACTTTTCAGCATGCCTCAATAAGCTATGTTGCACCGGTAGGGCGTGGGTTGCGGTTAGACGTTGGGAAGTTTGTGACTCACATCGGCGGGGAGACGATCGCAGGGATTAAAAACAATAACTTCTCCCACGCCTTTTTCTACACCTATGCTATTCCCTTTCAGGACACAGGGATACGGATCAACTATCCGTGGACCGATACCTTCTATACCGAACTGTATCTGCTGAATGGCTGGAATGTGACCACGGATAATAATTCTGGCAAGACCATTGGTCCCTCTATCGGCTGGGCTATCGGCCCCTTTTCCTGGTATCTCAACTATCTCGCAGGTCCGGAGCAGACGAATAATTCCAGTAACTTAAGACAGCTTGTAGACACACAGCTCTACTACACCCTCGGGGCGCTCAACTTAGCCCTCAACTATGACTTGGGAACAGAGAAAAAGGCATTAGATACCAATGGGGATGGGATCACAGATACAGATGCGAGCTGGACAGGGGTGACGGGGTGGGCCCGTTACAAGGTAACCGATGTATTCGAGCCATCATTGCGGGTCGAATGGTACAATGACGAGGATGGTTTTACCACTGGATTAAAGCAGAAGCTGACGGGAGCGACACTGACCCTCAATTATAAACTGGGCCAAGGGGCTGATCATATCCTGATCCGGCCGGAGTATCGATACGATAAATCAGACGAAAAGTTCTTCTCAAAAAATGACCAAATACGCTCAGAGAAGACCCAGCAGACCTACGGAATCAATTTTGTGTACTACTTCTAAGCCCATAATCAAAAAGTAAGGAGGGATTCTAAGATGCAAAGATTTCTAAGAGTTATAATGATTATCTTCTCAATGGTTATCCTCTCATCTACATGGACTCTGGCAGAGGAGCCAGGTGCACCGGCTGGGGGGCTGGCAGTAGAACAGCCTGCCCCTCCTCCCCCTGCAACTGAGCAGGTATTGCCTGCACCCGACCCGTCTGGGGCTAAAACAGGAGGGGCAGCAGATGTGGTTGGAGCAAGTGCTAATGCCCCGACAGCAGATGATCTGAAAAATCTGGGGCCTAAAGAACCCCTTGCAGCTAAACTGGCGGATGTGATCGGGCACAACAGGATTGCAATAAATATAGTCTGGACGCTGATTTGCGGTTTCTTGGTCATGTTCATGCAGGCCGGCTTTGCCCTTGCGGAGACAGGATTTACACGGGCCAAAAATGCAGGACATACCATGGCAATGAATTTTATGATTTATGCCATAGGGATGCTCGGCTACTGGATTTGCGGGTTTGCCCTGCAGATGGGAGGCGTTGGCGGAGTTGCCAGCCTCGGCGGCGCTACCACCCTTAACGGGGAGTTTGTAATCCACCTTTTTGGCAAAGACTTTGGTCTATTCGGGACAAATGGATTCTTCCTCTCTGGCATTACCTATGATGCCGTAATCTTCACCCTCTTCCTGTTCCAGATGGTCTTTATGGATACCACTGCCACCATACCAACAGGCGCAATGGCTGAGCGCTGGACATTTAAATCATTTGTAATTTACGGATTCTTTATATCAATGTTCACATATCCAATCTATGCAAACTGGTTATGGGGTGGCGGATGGCTGTCTCAACTCGGCAAGAATTTTGGTCTGGGACACGGTACCCTTGATTTTGCAGGTTCCTCTGTTGTCCATATGACAGGCGGAGTTGCTGCACTTGCAGGGGCAATAATCCTCGGACCCAGATTAGGGAAGTATAGACATGACGGAAAACCCAACGCGATACCCGGACATCACATACCGATGGCGCTCACTGGCTGTTTTATCCTTGCCTTTGGCTGGTTCGGATTCAATGCAGGCTCATCCCTCGCAGGAGGAGACCTGAGGATCGGCGTAATAGCAACAAATACCATGCTCGCATCTGCAGCCGGTGCCTTTTTCGCCATGCTCTATATGTGGATATTCTACGGTAAACCCGATGTCTCCATGGCCGCCAACGGATTATTGGCTGGTCTTGTTGCTATAACTGCGCCCTGTGCCTTTGTGAATTCTGTATCAGCGGTCATTATAGGAGCGATCGCCGGGGTCATCCTGTGCACGAGTGTGTTTTTCGTTGAGCGTGTTCTGAAGGTCGACGACCCTGTCGGCGCGATATCTGTCCATGGTGTGAATGGGGCATGGGGTCTTTTATCACTGGGACTTTTTGCTGACGGCACCTATGGTGATGGTTTGAATGGTGTTACCGGTGCGGTAAAAGGGCTGTTCTATGGTGATGCCTCTCAGTTTATGGCACAGATTACGGGGGTTATAACCAACTTTATCTTTGTCTTTATCGTGATGTATATCTTCTTTACAATACTGAATAAGATAACCCCCCTTAGAGTTTCAGAAGAGATGGAGGTTGACGGCCTCGACCAGCATGAGGTAGGTGTGACTGCTTATCCGGATTTCACCATACATAAAACGTCTATGTAAAAAGGTATAGACAGTCGCCGCAGGCTTTAGCCTGCGTTAGAAGTTAGAAGTAAGAGGTAAAAAACAAAAGTCAAACGGAGGATAAGCCATGAAAAAGATAGAGGCGATCATCAGGCCTTTTAAACTGGATGATGTCAAAAACGCCTTGAATCAGGCAGGCATTAAGGGTATGACGGTGTTGGAGGTGAAGGGTTTTGGCCGGCAGAAGGGACATGCAGAGCTTTATAGAGGAGCAGAATATGTCGTGGATTTTCTGCCAAAGACAAAGATAGAAGCTGTCGTATCAGATGAGATGGTGGAGAGGGTTATTTCAGCCCTTACAGATTCTGCAAGGACTGGCAAGTTAGGGGATGGGAAGATATTTATCACAGATGTCGTGGAGGCCGTTAGGATAAGAACTGGCGAGCGGGGAGAAGAAGCTCTATAGCAGAGAAATTGAAAATACTCCTTTACAATTTTTTTTCCTTTTGCTAATCTTGGGCGTAAAAAAGATTTCAAATTTACTGGGGGATAGTTTATGAAAAAAGTAGAGGCGATAATAAAGCCATTCAAGCTGGATGAAGTGAAAGATGCCCTGAATAAGATAGGGATCAAGGGGAATACTGTAACAGAGGTAAAAGGGTTTGGCCGGCAGAAGGGACATACAGAGCTCTATAGAGGAGCCGAGTATGTAGTGGATTTCCTGCCAAAGATAAAGATTGAGGTGGTGGTTCCTGATGATATGGTGGAGAAGGTGATTGAGACGATTGTAAGTACAGCAAAGACCGGAAGAATAGGGGATGGTAAAATCTTTGTGACAAAGGTAGAAGAGGTTGTGCGCATACGGACAGGCGAGAGAGGGGAGGATGCAATATAAAATTAAAAAACAGTGGGTCGTTTGATTTTTGATTTATATGAGCACAATCCGCATAGGGATAGCACAAATCAATGCAAGTGTAGGGGACCTGGAAGGTAATGAAAAGAATATCCTCCACTTTGTAGAAATGGCCAGCAGGCAGGGGGTTGATATTGTATCCTTTCCTGAACTGGCGATTACAGGTTATCCTCCGGAAGACCTTCTCTTAAAACCCAAATTCGTAGAAGACAACTATACCTCTCTCAAGAGGATAGCAAAAAAGACAGCAATGCTGGACATGGCTATAGTCGTTGGTTTTGTTGACAGGAGTGATGACATCTATAATGCAGCGGCTGTTATCAGTAAGGGAAAAATCGCAGGGGTATACCATAAAAATTATCTTCCCAATTATGGCGTCTTTGATGAGAAACGCTATTTTAAAAGTGGTACAGAATGCCCCCTCTTTACAATATGGGGTGTCCCTGTAGGGATTAATATCTGTGAAGATATATGGTATCCGGATGGACCATGCATGAGCCAGGCGTTGGCAGGTGCTCAGCTTATTATCAATATAAATTCATCTCCCTATCATGCAGGTAAGTGGCGGTTCAGAGAACGTATGGTCTCAACCCGTGCCTCAGACAGTGCGGTTTTTATTGCCTACACGAATATGGTAGGAGGCCAGGATGAACTTGTTTTTGATGGGCACAGCATGATATTTAGTCCAAGGGGTGAGCTAATAGCGCGGGGGAAACAGTTTGAAGAAGATCTCATTGTGGCGGATATTGATTTGAGGTCAGTAGAATTGGCAAAACTCCATGACCCCAGGAGGAGGGCTAAAATGTTCTCTCCCCAAGCTGTCTCACAGGTAGCGACTATGAAGGTATCTGATTCTATTCCTGCAAAGAAAAGGCCGCGACTATCTCCAGGGATTGTGGAACCACTGAGTGCCGTGGGAGAGGTATATGAGGCACTTGTCCTCGGGATAAAAGACTATGTTCATAAAAATGGATTCAGGAAGGTTGTCATAGGATTGAGCGGAGGAATTGATTCATCTCTTGTGGCCGCTATTGCCGTTGATGCCCTCGGTAAGAATAACGTCACGGGTGTATTTATGCCTTCTCAATATACCATGCCGGAGAGCGGAGAGGATGTTCAGAAATTGGTGAAGAACATCAGTATAAAAGTACTCACGATACCCATACAGGATATTTTTAAATATTATCTGAGTACGCTTTCAGAGGAGTTTACCGGGCTTAAACCGGATAGTACAGAGGAGAATATCCAGGCCAGGATCAGGGGAAATATTATGATGGCCTTATCAAACAAGTTTGCCTGGCTTGTACTGACCACAGGGAATAAGAGCGAGATGAGTGTGGGATACGCTACGCTGTATGGTGATATGGCTGGCGGGTTTGCCGTGATAAAGGATGTTCCCAAAACCCTTGTATATGAGCTTGCAAGATATAGAAACGTGAAAGATAAATCCGGGATACCCCCTATTCCTGAAAGGGTTCTTTTAAAGGAACCGACAGCGGAGCTGCGGCCAGGACAGAAGGATACAGACACCCTTCCACCCTATGAGATATTGGATCCAATCCTCCATGCCTATGTAGAAGAAGATCGGTCATTCAAAGAGATTGTGGCTATGGGCTATAAAGAGGATATTGTGACAAAGGTTATCTCAATGGTGGATCATAGCGAGTATAAACGCAGACAGGCCCCTCCAGGGATTAAGATAACGCCGAGGGCCTTTGGAAAGGATTGGAGGGTGCCTATTACGAATAGATACAAAGGATAAGATAGGAACAAGGGGTCAGGTCTTGAATATTGAAAAAATTTTCAATATTCAAGACCTGACCCCTTGAGACCTTAAATATATTAACCTTTATAACCAGAAAAGGAGGTAAGCAGAAGATGACACCACGTGAGATATTGGAGTTTGCAAAAAAGAATAAGGCGGTAATGGTAGACCTGAAGTTTATGGACTTTCCGGGTCTATGGCAGCACTTCTCTGTTCCAATCAAGGTGCTTGATGTATCTATCTTTGAGGAGGGACTCGGGTTTGATGGTTCGAGCATACGCGGCTGGCAGGCAATTAATAACAGCGATATGCTAATCATACCAGACCCGGATTCAGCCTTTATGGACCCCTTTACAGAACACCCGACTCTGTCAATGATCTGCAATATAATAGACCCAATAACCAGGGAAAACTACAGCAGGGACCCGCGCTACATTGCCCAAAAGGCAGAGGCCTATCTCAAATCCACAAAAATAGCGGATACGGCCTATATGGGACCAGAGGCCGAATTTTTTGTCTTTGATGATATCCGGTATGATCAAAATGCGCACTGTGGGTATTATTTTGTAGATTCAGTAGAGGGCCAGTGGAATACAGGCCGGGAGGAGAGTCCAAACTTAGGCTATAAGCCGAGGTACAAGGAAGGATACTTTCCGGTTCCTCCTGTAGATACCATGCAGGATCTGAGGTCAGAGATGGTGCTTATTATGCAGCAGTGCGGCATTGAAATTGAGGCCCAGCACCATGAGGTTGCAACAGCAGGTCAGAATGAGATTGATATGAGATTTGACACCCTGAAACGTGTAGCTGATAAGCTCCTGATATACAAATATGTCGTAAAGATGGTTGCCCGCAGGCATAACAAAACAGCGACCTTTATGCCCAAGCCTATCTTCGGGGACAATGGGTCCGGGATGCATACTCATCAGAGCCTGTGGAAGGGTGGCAAGCCACTTTTCGCTGGTAATGAATATGCCGGACTTAGCCAGATGGCGCTTTACTATATCGGCGGTATCCTCAAACACGCCCCTGCACTTGCCGCATTAACATCTCCTACTACCAACTCTTACCGGAGATTAGTCCCAGGTTTTGAGGCCCCTGTGAACCTTGCCTACTCCAGCAGAAACAGGAGTGCCTCTATTAGAATACCGATGTATTCAGCCAGTCCAAAGGCAAAGAGGGCCGAGGTGAGGTTCCCTGACGCCTCCTGCAATCCTTATCTTGCATTTTCTGCAATGCTGATGGCAGGGCTTGATGGCGTAGAGAACAAGATAGACCCGGGTGCACCGCTCGATAAGGACATCTATGATATGAAGCCAGAGGAATTAACGGATATTCCTTCTCTGCCAGGTTCACTGGATGAGGCCCTCTCCCATTTAGAGAATGACAAAGATTTCCTCCTCAAAGGCGGGGTTTTCACAGAGGATGTGATAGAGACCTGGATTACCTATAAGAGGACAAAAGAGGTAGATGCAATAAGGTTAAGGCCGCATCCTTTTGAATTTAACCTCTATTTTGATATTTAACTACTGAAGGGGTCAGGTCTTGAATTTTGACTTTGGACTTTGTTAGTCAAAATTCAAGACCTGACCCCACTCGCTTTACAAAACCACTTCCAATTCCATATTTGTTAAGGTAGAATACAACCCCACATATGCGCTGTCCAAAATGTGGATATACAACATTTGAATTTGAGGTCTGCCCGAAGTGTGAGGCCAGCTTAGAGTCTGGAAAGGGAACGGATATCTACCCAGTAGAAAAAGGTGGCTTCTGGATAAGGCTTGTAGCCTTTATTATAGACATTATAGTTATACTTATCCTTTCACGAGTTGCTGGTATTGCAGTAAAGCTTGGCGGGGTTACAATAAATTTGCCAGAGGAGAGGATAGATTATTTGTCTGAAACACTTGGTTACTATATTGTAATGTTATTAATAGTCTTCTATTTTACACTTTTCACCGGATGGGATGGCCAGACATTCGGAAAGATGTTGTTAAGACTTCGGGTCACACGGATGTCAGGCGAACCAATAGGTTATGGCAGGGCTTTTTTAAGATACCTTGGGTATCATATATGTTTTTTAACTGTAGGACTTGGATTTCTTATGATAGCTGTAGACAGGAATAAGCGCGGACTCCACGATCTTATAGCTGGGACCTGTGTCATCAAGGTAAGAACTAACTAAACCCCCTTTCCATAAAATCTTTTTATTGTCTTTTGGCCACCACAGATTTATAATTTTAATATGAAAGATCCCCCAAAATATAAGAGGCCTGTATGGCCTCTTCTTATAAAATATTGCATCCCTTTTCTGTCTATCGTGTTTTATATAGCCCCTATCCATGCGGAAGAGATTCCACCTCTTCCAACGCCTCCGAGAAATATAAAGGGAGTCTTTGAATTAGACCTCTCTACTCAGATCACCACACGGACCGTTGTGGAAGAGACAAGCCCGGGGGTTAATTTTGAGGGTGATGCAGAATCCACCAGGCTCATGGCCAGACTTGCAACAAGGCCATGGCATCCTGTTGAATTCTACCTTCAGGCGGGTACGGCGAATCTTGTGATAGACCAGTTTAACGATTACAGGGGTGACTATAACTTTGCCTATGGGGGTGGTGCCTCTCTTACATTATATGAATATCCAGGGCCGAAGAGGTTTCAGGTAGTCACGCGGGCAGATACATTAAATTTCAAGACAACTGATCATGTACTGACAACTGTTACTGTCTCTGAGATTCCCCTTATTAAGGAGGATGTTTTTGTTAAAGAGACAATCCATTGGACGGAATATACCCTTGAAGGGGTTGGTATATGGAGATCCCAGTACTGGGAGCCTTATCTTGGAGTCAGGTTTTCCTTGCTCGACTCCACCGACAATCTTAGTGGTACTTTGCTCAGTAGAAAGTTATCCCTTAAGGAGGATAGTAATCTTGGTTTTGTAGCAGGGACTAACCTCTATTTTGATCCAAGGGAGAATTTTGCCCTAAATTTAGAGGCCACATTGATAGACCAGTTGGCTCTTAAGGTTGGTCTTAAGTTATGGTATTAAATATAGTCACCTTCTTTCTCCTGATATTCATAGGTGGATGTGCGACCACTGGAGGTTATGAACGCTACGGGATTTATAGTGAACGCCACGATAGGATTTATGAACATAGGGCATCCTTTCTGGACGATGGACGGATAAGCATGGCCTATGCCATAGTCTACTGGGATATCCTGGAGGCCAAAGAAGAGAAGGGTGAAAAGATGCCGGAGGTTTACTATATCTGGCTTCGTAATAACTCTTCACTCCCGGTTTCAATAGATCCGGATAAGCTCTCTCTGATTACCGGGAATGGAGAAACCATCCTGGTAAGCAGACTAACCGATTCAACCCCTGCTCCACTTAAGGCACAAGAAGCAGGTCCAGACGGTATCGTTGCAGGGTATGCCGTTTTTGAGATTCCAAAAGGCACAATAGAATCGGACAGGCCGAGTCGTCTGGTCTATGATGATCAGGCAGGCAATAGGGCAGTGCGATATCTGCAAATAGAGGATATGAAGAAATATGAAGGCCTGGTCTTAGAAAAGCCGACCTATTATTATGCCCCTGTTTATCCAAGACGTTACTGGTATCCCTATTATTACCCTTATGAATACTATCCTTATAATTTAGAATTTTACTTCTTCTATACTTATACACCCCACTACCGCCACTATTATTATATTCCGGTTAAACCGGAAAGGCGGGAGTTCTATGTTCCACCCTCTCCCGGAAAGAGGGGGTTTAAGAGATCCACAGGGATACTGGGGGGGGTCATTGATAGACTCTGGGGCGGAGGATCTACTGAAGAATCGGATAAGAAACAGAAGGGGGGAAAGAAACGGGAATTTTAGGGTTTTAAGTTCCATGCAGCCCTTGCCAGCATGTAAAACGTCAGGACATGCATGACAGAGGTGAGAATAATTATATGGGTATAAAAGGGTATTGCTATCAAAGATACTATTGTCCTGATAAGATACACACCTGTAAGGACCATCGTGAATCTCCTGTAAGCCTTATAGATGAGGTATGGAAAGATTATGGCCATTAGTCCTCCCGCTGTATAAAATAGCAAATCTACATATTTGCCAAAACTGTGAGGCGGCATCCGGAAGGTTGCAACATAGAAGTAGAGGAGTGCATTTAGCAGATAAACAATTGCCGCCTGGCGGTATTTTCTATTTTTATCCCTTTGATCCTCCTGAGTCACGGACTTATTTTAACAGAAGACGACCCTCATGGATAGTGAAACATTTTTGACCTGCAGGTTATATTTCTTGCAAAATAGACGTCAATCTAATAAGATATCCCCATGATGAAGGGGGCAGGTTACATGAGTGAAGATGCTGAATATATAATCAGGGCGGAACATCATGATCCGTTCTCATACCTTGGGATGCATCCGGCAGAGCATGAAGGGAGAAAGGCCGTTACTGTTCGTGCTTTTCTGCCGGAGGCAAAAACAGCCGCTGTCATAGATGCTGAAAGGCGGGATATTTCCTATCCAATGGAGAAGATTCATCCTGATGGCCTCTTTGAATCTACCATAGAAGATAGAGAGAAGGTGTTTTCATACAGGCTGAAGGTTGTTGGCCCTCATGAGAATGTCAGGGAGTTCTATGACCCCTATTCCTTTCTCCCTGTCATGAGTAACTATGATCTCCATTTATTTGCAGAAGGGAAAAACTACTTTATCTACCAGAAACTGGGGGCCCACATATTAACCATCAATAATATCAGCGGGGTCTATTTTGCGGTATGGGCCCCGAATGCCAGGCGTGTAAGCATCGTTGGAGATTTTAACCTTTGGGACGGGAGAAGGCATCCGATGCGTGTATTGGGGAGTTCAGGGGTCTGGGAGCTCTTTATCCCTGACCTGCCTGAGGGGGAGATCTATAAATACGAAATAAAGACGATGGAAGACCTGGTCTTACTCAAGAGTGATCCATATGGTTATCTTTGCGAGGTAAGACCAAAAAGCGCCTCTATTGTTTATAATTTAGATCGTTACAACTGGGGTGACGCAAAGTGGATGTCTGAGCGGCAAGGGAAAGACCCGCTCCATTCACCAGTCTCCATATATGAGGTCCATCTCGGCTCATGGCGCAGAAAGGGCGAGGAGGGCAACAGATTCCTCACATACCAGGAGCTTGCCTACGAATTGGTCGATTATGTGAAGGATATGGGGTTTACTCATATTGAGCTTCTTCCGGTTGCAGAGCACCCCTTTGACGGCTCCTGGGGTTATCAGGTTGCCGGATATTTTGCCCCGACAAGCCGTCATGGGAGACCAGAGGACTTCATGTATCTTGTGGATCACTGCCATCAGAACGGCATCGGGGTGATACTCGACTGGGTACCGGGACATTTCCCAAAAGACGCTCATGGGCTGGCATGGTTTGATGGAACGGCGCTCTATGAACATCTCGATCCGAGGAAGGGGGAACACCGGGAGTGGGGGACGCTCATATTTAACTATGGCCGGAATGAGGTGAGGAATTTTCTCCTTTCAAATGCCCTGTTCTGGTTTGGAAAATACCATATCGACGGGGTCCGTGTGGATGCCGTGGCCTCGATGCTCTATTTAGACTATTCACGTCATGAAGGGGAGTGGATTCCCAACAGATATGGCGGAAGGGAAAATCTCGAGGCTATTGATTTCATCAGGGAATTCAATGAATTGGTATATAAATATTGTCCTGGTGTAATGACAATCGCAGAAGAGTCCACGGCATGGCCATCGGTCTCCAGGCCCACCTATCTGGGGGGACTCGGTTTTGGTTTAAAATGGAATATGGGGTGGATGCACGATACATTGGAATATGTGTCTAAAGACCCGATCCACAGAAAATATCACCAGAGTAGCCTGACATTCTCTCTGCTGTATGCCTTCCATGAGAATTTTATCCTCCCCTTATCCCACGATGAGGTTGTTCATGGCAAGCGGGCCCTCCTTGACAAGATGCCAGGGGATTTTTGGCAGAGGTTTTCAAATCTGAGGGCCCTCTATGGATTTATGTATGGACATCCGGGGAAAAAGCTCCTGTTTATGGGGGGGGAGATAGGACAGTGGATTGAATGGAATCATGAGCAGAGTCTCGACTGGCATCTCCTTCAGTATGAACCCCACCAAAAGCTTCAGAGATTTGTCAAAGACCTGAACCATATTTACAGGGGGGAGCCCCCCTTGTATGAGATAGATTTTGATTATACTGGATTTGAGTGGATAGACTTCCATGACTCAGACAACTGCATCCTCTCCTTTTTGAGAAGGGGCAGGAGTTATGATGATATCCTAATCTTTGTATGCAATTTTACCCCGGTACCTCGTTATCCCTATAGGCTTGGGGTTCCCAGAGATGGATTTTACAGGGAGTTAATGAATAGTGATTCTGAGATATATGGCGGTAGCAACATGGGAAATTCCGGGGGGGTATATGCAGAACCCATTCCCTGGCAGGGAAGGCCCTATTCTATAGAACTTGTACTTCCTGCCCTTAGCGCGCTCATCTTTAAACCAGAGTAGCCGCAGGCTTTAGCCTGCGACAGGCCGCAGGCTTGTGACTACAATTCCTTTTTGCAGTAAGGGCATATAAGCCATTCAGGCTGGAGCGGCTTATTGCAGGATGGACAACTTGTCTGGAGTTCATATTTGCAGTAGGGACAGACAAGAAAATCCAAATGTAAGGGTCTTTCACATTGAGGGCATAGTATTCTTATCTCTTCCTCTACCTCGATGACTCTTAATACTTCTTCTATGGTAGTAATGCCATCCTTGACCTTGTTTATCCCATCTTCACCCATCGTGTACATCCCCTGGCTTTGAGTGATCGTACGAATCTCCTCCTCTGAACCACCAGCGGCGATAATCTCTTTGATCTTTGGTCTGAAGGGGAGTACTTCGAAGATGCCTACCCGTCCGTAGAATCCTGTGGATCTGCAATAGTTGCACCCTTCCCCACGGTAGAAATTAAACCCTTCGAAATTGGTCAGTTTTATATTTAATTTTTTGATGCTCTCTTCAGAGAGCGATACCTTTACCCTGCATTTAGGGCAGATCTGGCGAACAAGCCGCTGAGCAACAATACCAACAATAGAAGAGGAGATCATGTATCTTGGAACTCCCATATCTATGAGGCGGGTAATGGCTGATATGGCATCATTGGTGTGGAGGGTACTTATGACCAGGTGACCGGTCATGGCAGCCCTAAAGGCGATCTCAGCGGTCTCAAGATCCCGTATCTCCCCTACAAGGATAACATTCGGGTCCTGCCGGAGTATTGAACGAAGACAATTGGCAAATGTCAGGCCTATTTCCGGTTTTATCTGTATCTGGTTTATCCCTTCGATATTATACTCAATTGGGTCTTCTACCGTCATAATGTTGATCTCGCGTGAACGCAGTTCATTGATAATGGCATAGAGTGTTGTGGTCTTACCACTCCCTGTGGGTCCGGTGACGAGGAGGATACCCTTCTTCTTTTGAGACAGGTTTCTGATCTGGTGTAAATCCTTTTTCAACAATCCCAATCCCTCTAATTCTACTGCTACAGAGGATTGATCCAATATACGGATCACTACCTTTTCTCCAAGGTGTGTGGGTATAGTAGAGATTCTGAGGTCAATATCCCGGCTCTCTAACTTTACCCGGATGGCACCATCCTGTGGCAGGCGCCGCTCTGCGATGTCGAGGGATGCAAGGATCTTTATCCTCGAAACAAGGGCCCCCTGTACCCATTTGGGAAGCTTCATATCTTCCCTGAGGATTCCATCCACCCGTAGCCGAACAGATAAGCTGGTACGGAGCGACTCAATATGTATATCACTTGCGCGCTCCTTGATAGCCTTTAATAAAATAAGGTTTAACAGTTTTACGATAGGGGCCATCTGGCTCTTCTTCTCCAGATACTCGGATGGGGCCACCTCTGTAGAAGAGATAGTCGGGATGATCTCGAGACTGGAGTTCCTTAGCACATCCGGCGCATCCCCAATGATGCTTTCTACCGAGTCGTCTAATCTGTAGTGTTGATCAATGGCCTCCAGGACCTCTTTTTGTGTAGAGATAAAAGGCTTGACCTCAAGACTGCTGTGGAAGGCAATATCTTTTATGGATTCATAATCGAGGGGATCCACCATAGCCAGTGCGAGATACTTTCTATCGAAGTTTATCGGGATACAGAGGTATTTTTTTGCAAGGGACTCAGGAACCAGGGAAATAGCTTCGGGTTCAATAGGGGTTGCGGCCAGGGAGACATACTGGATACCCAACTGACGGGCCAGTACTTTTGCTATATCAAACTCAGTCGCCATCTTCAGGCTTATGAGGGTTTCCCCCATCCGCTTCCCTGTTCGCTTTTGCTCTTCGAGGGCCTTCTTAAGGTCCGCCTCTGTAATAAAACCCGCATGATAGAGGAGGTCCCCAAGGCGTTTTTTCATGATAGATGGATGGTCCATGGTACTTTTGCCCGGTATCTAACCCTTTAAAGTAAAACGATCTGCTCTCTTGTCTTCGCCTTGTCGTCTGTATCAAATATTTTTATGATACCATATTCACCGTCATAACCAGGGGCGATGCTTACTCTACCTTCCCGAACGTTGTGGATAGCATCGGCCAATAGGGGAGAACTAACCCGTGTGATTTCTTCAATAGAAACGTCCCGGAGTATAGAGAGCTCATCCCCAAGGGTTGTAAGAAGTCTATGGTATGTATTCTCTACGGCCTTGCTACCGACCCCCACATTATAGACTTCTGCGACTATCTCAGCAAGGGGTATAAGTCTTCTGTATTGGATAGTACCCGGGGGTGTCACACCCTCGGGTCTGTCTGCCAGATCATCCACACGATGCATCACGCCGATGGTCACTTTATTACCACACTTAGGGCAGAGCCCGTTGTTATGTTTTGTATCCGATGGCCGCATCCGCTGTTTACATTCCCTGTGGCCATCATAATGATACTTCCCCTCTTCAGGGAAGAATTCGATTGTTCCGATAAACCTCGTTCTATCCTTATCTTTTATAGCGCCATAGATTCCCCTGTATGAGAGTTCTGTGTTGAAAATGTTTGCCTCACGGGCGATCTTTTTAGGGGAATGGGCATCGGAGTTTGAGATCAAAACAACCCGGTCGAGTCCTGATAGCCTCCAGTTCATGGGAGGGTCAGAAGAAAGCCCTGTCTCTATTGCGTATACATGAGGGGTCAGCTCTTCAAAACATTCTTCTAATGAATCAAACCCGGAGTTTGATCCGAGGACTGAGAAGTGTGGAGTCCATGCGTGAGCCGGAATAAGCAGGGTATCAGCGGATGCATCAAGGGCTATATTGAGCAGAACCTTGCTGTCAAGCCCTAATATAGGTCTGCCATCCGCATTAAGGTTGCCAATCTTTGAGAGTGCCGCATTAATCCTTGCCGCGATAGCGAACGAAGGGACTATGATGATGTGGTGGACCTTTCGTGTGCGCCCCTTCTTGCTATAGATGCAACTAACCTCTGCAGATAGAATAAACCTTGTATCTTTCCGACAGGTTGCAGGTACTTCTTCACCCCCGATAGCCCTATATTCAGGCTTAAGTCTGTAGAGGCCATCCTCTGCCTCTTCCAACTTTTCCTGTAAATTTGAAAACCAGCGAGGGTGGGTAAAATCACCTGTTCCAATAATAGTAAGCCCTTTTAATTGGGCCCACCTGTTCAGGTTCTCAAGCTGCATATCTTTGCTTGTAGCCCTGGAGTATGGGGAGTGTATATGAAAGTCAGCAATAAAATACATGGGTTAAGTCTAAAAAGCCTTGCATTGTTTTCGAGATACGTGCTACAATGTCATACCGTTGCAAAAACCTCGTAGTGAGCTGCGGGGTATACAATCATTTTAGGCGCGTAGCTCAGGGGGAGAGCGCTTCCTTGACACGGAAGAGGTCGGGGGTTCAAGACCCCCCGTGCCTACCATATTTTGAGTATACCGAGCCCTGCACAAAGGAAAGGATACTATATCCGTGGCAAGGCTGTAAAGTCTTTTTTCTGTCTTGACAATCAATATGGGAGTCTGTTATAGTTATAAATCCAATTTTAATTGGAAACCAAATAGATAGACTATAGTACTTTATTCTTTTCTGTAAGGGGGGAAATGATATATGTTGGGGGTTAAGGTAAAGGAAAATGAATCCTTTGAGAGTGCCCTGCGCAGGTTTAAAAAACAGTGCGAGAAGGCCGGGATTCTATCAGAGATGAGGAAGAGAGAACACTATGAAAAACCCAGTGTTCGGCGGAAACGCAAGGCAATAGCTGCAAGGAAAAAGGCGACCAAAAGACAGAAGGTATAACGCCATGTCTTTATTAGATCGGCTTACAGAGGAATTGAAAGAGTCATTAAAGGCAGGAAACCATACAAAGGTATCTGTAATCAGGCTCTTGAAGTCATCGCTAAAAAATAAAGAAATAGAAAAGATGGCACCTCTTACAGAGGATGAGATAATAGATGTAGTCATGTCCGCCGTCAAACAGAGAAGAGAGTCGATAGAACAGTTTCAAAAAGGGAAGAGAGAGGATTTAGTTCAGAAGGAGACGAGCGAGATAGAGGTATTACAGACATTTCTGCCACAGCAACTCAGTGGTGAAGAGCTTGTAAATGAAATAAGGACTGTTATAAGGGAAGTAGGTGCCTCTTCCCCTAAAGATATGGGAAAGGTTATGAAGGTTTTAATGACGCGCTTAAAGGGGCGTGCTGAGGGCGCAAAGGTAAGTTCTTTGGTTAAAGAGCTTATGGAAGCGCATGCACATTGAAAGGGGGACGTTCCCCTTGGATGGGCATATTCCTGAAGAATTAATAACACAGATTAGAGGAAGTCAGGACATAGTAGAGGCAATTTCCAGACACATTTCTCTTAAGAAGACAGGTCAAAATTATATAGGACTCTGCCCATTTCATTCAGAAAAGACTCCATCCTTCGTGGTTAGCCCTGTAAAACAGCTATTCCATTGTTTCGGGTGTGGAACAGGTGGAAATGTTATAACCTTTCTCATGAGGTATGAGAATATACCATTTCCAGAGGCCGTAAAGAGATTAGCGCAGGATGCAGGGATTGAGCTCTTAGATAGACCAGGAAAGGGAGAAAATAGGGAACAATATTTATATGAGATCAATAGAGTGGCTGCCACTTATTATCATAAGGTTTTATCCACCGCAAAAGAGGCAGAACCTGCGCGCAAATATCTCTCAGGACGTGGCCTTTCTATGGAGTCTGTTAAGAGATTTAATATTGGGTATTCTATTAATTCCTGGAATGCGATCAATGAACATCTTAAAAAAGAGGGGGTTAAGGAGGAACTGCTGTTAAAATCAGGTATCGTCGTTCCTAATAATAGTGGGACCGGATACTATGATAGATTTCGTGGAAGGATAATGTTTCCCATATGTGACATACAAAAGAGGGTTGTAGGGTTTGGGGGACGGGTGCTGGATGATACTACTCCCAAATATTTAAATTCTCCTGAAACCCCTATATTTAGTAAAGGTCATCTGCTTTATGGCCTTGATACCGCAAAGGATAGTATCAGAGATACGGGGTATACCATAATTGTAGAAGGGTATATGGATGTCATTGCGGCACACGAGGCGGGTGTATCAAATGTCGTTGGAACCCTGGGGACAGCCTTTACAGTAAAGCACTTAAGGATGTTAAATAGGTTGTGTAAAGAGGTCGTATTGACTTTTGATTCTGATCCTGCGGGTATCAATGCGGCACTAAGGGCGATGGATATCTTTATCGGCAGTGAGGTAAAGGCCAGGGTTTTACTGTTGCCGGACGGTGAGGACCCGGACAGTTTTATAAGGAAAAATGGAAAGACTGCCTTTTTTGAGCTGGTACAAAAGGCAAAAAGCCTTGTTAATTTTGCGATAGACAGGATTATAGATAGGGTAGGGGTAGTGGGCACAGAGAATAGTGATTCAATTGACACGCGAGTCAGGTCAGCGGAAGAGTGTTTTACTATTATAAGAAAGATACCTAACAGGATCGAACAGGACTATTATTTAAAGAAGGTGTCACAGGGCCTGGGGATTGAGAAAGATATATTGACTACGGAACTGAAGAGAGGTAAAAAAGAGGGTAAAAAGAGGGTACATACAGAAAAGGGAAAGTCATCTGCAGTGGATAAGCCAAAGGCTGAGGAGATTTTACTTTGTCTCATTATCAAAGATTGGGGCCTTAGAAAAATGGTGGGAGATGTTTTGTGCGTTGATGACTTTGCTGATCCACAATTTCATGAGATAGCAGGCTACTTATTAGAATCAGATAAAAACATACACGACATTTTAAATAGTGAGGTCTGTAGCCAGGGCGTCAAAGATATCATGACAAAAATGGCTGTTACAGATATACCTTTTGATGCACCTGAAAAATCATTATCTGATTGTGTAAGGGTACTACAGCGGAACAGGCTTGAAAGGGAATTAAAACAGGTTGAAAGAGAAATAGCTTCAGCTGAGCTTGGTGGCCCTTTTGAAAAGGTTACAGATCTCCTTAAGATGAAGCAGGGATTATTGCAAAAGAAGAAGGTGTTATATGAAAATTAACAAATGGCTATATAGTTTCAAAACTCTTAAAGGGAGGGGAGAGGATAAGATATGATGAAAGATGAAAAAATGACAGAAGTTCAGCATCTTATATCGGTAGGTAAGGAAAAAGGTTATCTGACTTATGATGAGCTTAATAATGCCTTACCAGAGGATATTATATCCTCCGACGAGATGGATAGTATCATGATGATGTTTGGAGAAATGGATATTGACATTATTGACCATGTAGAGGAAGAAAGCTATCAAAAGCTTTTAACTGAGGAGGTAGAGGAAGAGGAGAAAGAGGAGAAGGAGATAGGTGTGGGCATTGCCAGAACTGATGATCCCGTACGACTCTATTTAAAAGAGATGGGGGATGTTTCTTTGCTTAGCCGGGAGGGAGAGATAGAGATTGCAAAGAGGATAGAGGAGGGAAAGAGGGAGGTTGAGTCCATCATTTTCAGTATGCCCTTTACCATCAATGAGATCGTTACCTTTGGAGAAAGGTTAAAGTCTGGTAAGGTGGCACTCCATGATTTCATAGCCACCTTTGAAGAAGAAGGGGAGGATGAGTTTGAAGAGATCATAGAAGAGGACACAGAGGAGTTAAGGCAAAAGACATTAACTGCTATTGAAAAGTTGAAGAGGGTATTTAGAGACCTTAGAAATCATCAAAAAAAATTAAAGACAGGTGTCATGAAAGGGGCTGAGAAGGAAAAGATAAAGGGAAAGGTAATAAACCTTCGGGGGAAGTTAGTTGATATTATGACCTCCATCAATCTGAACGCAAAATTTATTGATACTGTTGTGGAAAGGCTGAAAGAATATAACAGGGAGATCCATCACAGGGAAAACGATATCAATGTGTGTACACGAAAGTTAAAATGCAAATCTGAGGAATTACCAGGTGTCTTTAGAGGAATAAAGGGAAATAAGATTAAGCTTAAAAAGCTGATGAAGGTGACCCATAAGAGTGAAGAGGATATCCGGGTCTTAGAGAGAAATTATGCCTCTGCTATAGAGGCCCTGAGGAAGACGGAAGAAGAGACTGCAATTCCTGGACATGAACTTAAAGATGCTGTAAAGTCTTTAGAGATGGCAGAGCTCAAGGCTCGACTGGCCAAGAGTGAGCTTATAGAGGCTAACCTGAGGTTAGTTGTAAGCATTGCCAAAAAATATACGAATCGTGGTCTGCAGTTTTTGGATCTTATTCAGGAAGGTAATATAGGCCTGATGAAGGCAGTAGATAAGTTTGAATATAGGCGCGGTTATAAGTTCAGCACTTACGCTACCTGGTGGATAAGACAGGCCATTACAAGGGCTATTGCTGACCAGGCCCGGACTATCAGGATACCTGTTCATATGATCGAGACGATTAATAAACTCATCCGAACCTCCCGGCAACTTGTTCAGGAGATAGGGAGAGAGCCTACTCCTGAGGAGATTGCTGTTGAAATGAAGCTCCCCGTAGATAAGGTAAGAAAGGTTTTGAAGATAGCAAAAGAGCCTATCTCCTTAGAAACTCCTGTGGGAGAGGAGGAAGATAGTCATCTCGGTGATTTTATAGAGGACAAAAAGGCGGTGTCTCCTATTGATGCGGCTATCAAGGCCAACTTACATGGCCAGATTGATTCAGTGCTAACAACCCTTACCCCAAGGGAAGAGAAGGTATTAAGAATGCGTTTTGGAATAGGAGAATTAACGGATCATACCCTTGAAGAGGTGGGACAGACCTTTGACGTTACACGGGAGAGGATACGTCAGATAGAGGCGAAGGCGCTAAGGAAACTCAGGCATCCAAGCCGTAGTAAGCGGCTTAAGAGCTTTGTTGATTAAACCGTAGGGCCCATAGCTCAGATTGGTAGAGCCACCGGCTCATAACCGGTTGGTCCCAGGTTCGATCCCTGGTGGGCCCATCATAAAATAGAATATATGGAATTTATCCCTAATGAGCAATTAAAACTCCTTATACAGATTCAGGAAAAAGACAGCCAGATTATAGAAATTGTAGAGAAGCAAAAAAGCCTTCCCGATATCTTAGCCTCCTTAAGAGTCAACCTGGATAGAGATCAAGGTAGTCTCGCTGCTGCAAACACGGATTATGACAATGGTACGAAAGAGCGTCGAAGTCTTGAAGGCCTGCTCAAGGATACAGAAGATAAAATAAGAAAGTTAAAGGGCAGAATACCAGAGATCAAGACCAATAAAGAATACCAGGCACTCTTAAAGGAAATAGCTGTTGCAGAACAAGAAAAGTCGGATATAGAAGAGAAGATTATAATATTACTTGAGAAACTTGATAATCTAAAGGCGATACGTACAGATAAAGAGCGTATAGTTGCGGATGAGGAAAAGAAGTTTCAGCAGGAGAAGGGGAAGATAGAGAAGGACTTTCAACAGCTATCCGAGAGTCTTACAGAATTGGAATCTCAAAAGTCTATGATAGGGTCTCAAATTGATCCTAAACTTATGGCTGAATATACTCGTTTGATAGCTACGAGAAGGGGCCTGGCTGTAGTATTAGTGAAGAATGAACACTGTCACGGATGTCACATACGCATCCCTCCTCAGATTTTTACAGAAATCAGAAAGAATGATAAGATAATCTGCTGTCTAAGCTGCCAGAGGGTTCTTTATTGGAAACCAGATTAACGATCTTTACAGATGGTGTGGCGCGGGGGAATCCCGGCGAAGGGGGATTTGGGGCCATAATAAAAGGCGCAGATGGAAACATCCTGAAAGAGATTGAAGGATATCTGGGAATAACCACAAATAATTTTGCAGAATATAGTGCCTTGATTGCTGCGCTTAAGGCATCCCTGAAATATCATGCAGAAAAAGTAGAGGTCTGTTCTGACTCTCAGCTCATAGTCAGGCAGCTTAATGGTCAATACAGTGTAAAAAGCGAATCCCTTCTTCCTTTATACAAAGAAGCAAAGAGACTCATATCAGTGCTTGGAAATGTTATAATATCTTATATACCGAGAGAGAAAAATAAAGAAGCGGATGCACTGGCAAATAAGGCAGTGGATCAGAAAACTCCCATTTGACGATCAAAAAGTGATTATAGCGGACTAAGTAAGATAGATGATCGCCCTTAATCACAGGGAGGAAAGTCCGAGCTCCGCAGGGCATGGTGCTGGGTAATACCCAGTGGGGGTGACCCTAAGGAAAGTGCCACAGAGAACAGACCGCC
>JAHFEQ010000013.1:0-13130 GCA_023248395.1 Nitrospirota bacterium | reverse complement strand
GGCAAGGGTGAAACGGCGAGGTAAGAGCTCACCGCTCCATTGGCGACAATGGAGGCACGGTAAACCCCACCAGGAGCAAGACCAAATAGGGGAACGTTTCAGTGCGGAAATGCACCGATGAAGGTTGCCCGTCCAAGTTCCCGGGTTAGGTCGCTTAAGGTCTCGAGCAATTGGGATCTCAGAGGAATGATCATCATCCCTTAAAGGGTAACCTGAAAGGGGGACAGAACTCGGCTTATTTCTTACTTAGTCCGCTAAGTATTATGCTATAGCCTTTTCCAGTTCATCTGCGAGATTAATATAGTATTGACGTCTGCCTTCCCCTAACTTCTCTTTTTCTACACGATCAAACCTGTTTAGAAGTTCTCTCTGAAGCGGTTCAGGGATTATGTTATCTGCCATCATATACAGTATATTGTCTTCTTTCTGTATATGCGGAGCCAGGAGTCCTGCATAATTCCTCGCATTCTCTACAATAGTCTTTTTAGCACTGGTATCGCCAGACGCATATTTTTCAATCCCTTCGGCCAGAGCCCGCACATAGTCCCTTCCTTCATCGTGTTCAATAAGCATCATACCGATAGGTCCGCCCTCTCTTGGAAATCCTTTCTCCTCCATTGTTTTAAAGAGCAGATCTTCTTCTTTTCCATGGTGATAACTATCTGCAAAATTCCTGATAAAGTCTGTGGCCTTTTTTAGAATATCTACAGGAACCTCTTCACCTTGTTCGATCTTATTAGATACTACTTCTAAGACATTGAGCATCTTTTCAATAATTCTGTGATCATTTTTTAAAGCCTCTGTAGCAACCATTGATCAAGTACCCCCTTTTTTGATTTGAGATTTGAGATTCTATTTATAGGGGATATTATAGATAGTTGATCCCTTCTATGCTATGACCAAAATCATATCGTCTGTTTAATGCACCGCCCTCACCCCTGCGAGGAATGTGAAACCGTAACTATGGAAACCGGGTATCACATCATATTCCTCATCAAAGATATTATTTAGTTTCAAGGTAATGTCTACAGCGCCCAGCAGAGGATCGTCCTCAATGACATTATATGCCGCTGCCAGATTTACAACTTGATGAGATTTTACTCTTTCAGAGAGGGTATTGCCGTCTAATCCTACGATAAAATCTAATGGGTTAAATGCTTCGCCTGCAGATTCTTCAGTTATATCCAATACAAACCGGGTCACAGGTTTATATCTGACATCGAAGGTCCAGACGTAATGAGGTCTGAAGCTAAGGTCTTCCCCCGTGTCTGTATTGGTTGTCGAAAGCCTTGTATATCCGATTTTACTGTTTAGTTTTTCAGTGATATTCCAGTGCAGATTTGTCTCAACTCCCTTTATTTTTGCCTTCCCTGCATTCACATAGGTAACAACCGCCGGATCACTGCTCCAGTCTATGAGATCTTTAAGTTTGATAATAAAACCTGTAGCCTGAAGCCATACTCTCCCATCCAGTAATGGTTTCTTAAATCCCGCCTCAAGGCTGGTGCTTTTTTCAGGCCTTAGATCTGAATTTCCACCGACAGGATGATATAGCTCTTCCAGGCTCGGCGCTCTGACACCCTGGCCATATGAGATGTTAAGCCTTGTATCCGAGAGTCCCCACAGTCCGTCCTGTACCACATAGAGCGCAGAAACCCTGGGGATCAGTTCATTGTTAAATCCTGGACCATTTTCAAACCGTACCCCTGCTGAAAGGGATAACTGCTCTTTGATCTTAAACAGGTTCTGCAGGTAAAGAGCCCTTGATGTCCTGTCTGCGTCTACGTCAGGCTGCTTTAATGAGGGACCTGTTCCGAAGGAGTCAACGTTACCAAACTCCTCCTTGTTTATTTCCTCGCCGGTGTATTGAAAGCCTAAGGTGATGATATTACTGTTGCCGTAGTAAAGGTTATGCTGCATATCAAAGGTGAATCTCGAAGAGTGGATCTCAGAGTCTATTTCAAGAGGGAATGGCCTGTCTGTAGATGCCGGGTCTAAGGGATTGACCGAATGTGAATTTGAGGTGTAGGCAGATACTTTAATATTGTAATCCCATGTTTCTGATGGATACTGTGAGAACTGGATACTGGTTAACCAGTTGTCTTCATTGATCTGAGAGTTTTTATCTATGATAAGGGCAAAGTCGCCGGACCCGTTTATCTCGCAGCATACCGTACGGTCATATTTATTCCAGTTCCAGTAGTATGTTGCCAAATGAAGCGAAGAGGCAGCGCCCAGCGGGAGAGATATCTTGCCGAGAAGTGTATTGTTCCAATAAGGTCCTGAGAATTTGAAACCCTCTGTGCTGAATCTCTCATAACCCAATGTATAAGGGGTGTCATGGTATTTGCCTGTATAGAGCAAACTATTATCAAATGTTGTATGTGTACCACCGCTGAAAGAGTATGTTAACCCTGGTCTGTCTCCGGTTATTACATTAACCACCCCTCCTATAGCCTCAGAGCCATAGAGGGCGCTATAAGAACCCCTTAGTACCTCCACCTTTCCGACATCGGAGAGATGGATCGCACCCATGGAAGGTATCTGTGAATAAGGTGAATTGATCTTTATCCCGTCTATCATGATGAAAGAGTGATTACTATCCGTACCCCGGATATAAACACTTGAGAATGGATCAGCCCCTCCAAATGTCTGTATTGTCAGACCCGACATAGACTGAAGGGCTTCGCCGAGGGTAAGAGTTTGCATAATTTTTATATCCTGGTGGGTTATTACATCAATCGAGGCAGGAACTTCAGATACAGGTTCTTCTATCTTGCTTGCAGTAACCACAACAGGTTCAATCTGTATAGATTGTCTCTCTTCGGCAAATACAGAGTCAGTAAGGAAAAGACAGAGTATTGATGTAATCAGATAGAATATACTCATAAAGAGGGTATTATAACGGTCCTGAGATCCCCAACCTTCGTACCATCAGGAAATGTAAAGAGAGAAGACCGACGGTAATCCATGGCAGGATGACCACATGAAAGGCAAAAAATCTTGTAAGGGCCAGCTGTCCCACACTATTTCCCCCTTTAAGGAGATAGGTTATATAGGGACCGATTACTGGAAATGTGCCCGGTATTTCAGCCCCGATGGTTGTTGCCCAGAAAGAGACCTGATTCCATGGGAGGAGGTAGCCTGTAAATCCAAAAGATAAGACCAGGAGAAAAAGTGTAACTCCGACAACCCAGTTCATATCCCTTGGATGTTTATACGCACCATGAAAATAGATCCTCAGCATGTGTATCAGTACAGTAATTACCATGATATTAGCGGCCCAGTGATGAAATCCTCTGACTAACCACCCAAAGGGGACATTATTCGTTATATGTACAATACTGTCATAGGCCTGATCAATCGTGGGCCTGTAGTACATGAGGAGGAGAATCCCGGTAAAGATGTTTATAACAAATAGAAGAAATGTAAAACCACCGAAACAGAACCAGAAATTAATGTGCTTTGGCACAGGCTTCTTTAACACCTTTTGAAGGGCGGATCTCAGATCAAGCCTGTCATCAAACTCTCCGTAAAGAAAGCCTGTAGCGAGGGTAACCCAGTTTATTAACCCTCGTACATTAGTACTCCTCTCGATCTTTTCTAACCACTTCCTGATCTTTTTATCCTTATTGCCAATTTTCATTTGTATTATCCCACAACGACCGTGTCTCCACTTTGTTTTACCTCATAACTGGGAAGAGGGCGTGGCGGCGGTCCGCCCAGAACGGATCCATTGATGTCGTATAACCCTCCATGACACGGACATATAAGACGTTTCTCCTCAGGATGCCAGCTTACGATGCAGCCAAGATGAGTACAGATCAGGGAAAGTGCATATAGCTTTTCGTTGATTCGTATAATACCTGCAGGTTTTCCGCCTATGACCACTTTCTTCATGCTCCCCTCAGGTAATTCTGTGAGCGGAAAAGATAAGTTGTTTTCTCCTGACGGGCCTGCTGTCTTTTCTGTTGGCCATACGTATCTGAGGCCAGAGTAGCTTGACAGGACAGCCACCACGGCAACCCACAGCCCTATGAGGGTATTAACGGTCGTGTGAAGAAAATCTTTTCTTGTAATCTCTTCCATCTCTCTTCTCTGTTATTTCTCCTTATCCTCGCTCTTCGCGAAAGTCCTTATGTAGTGTATAACGGCCCAGCGTTGAGACGCGGGCATGATCTCCTCCCTGGCAAACATCCGGGTGCCGTGTACCCCCTTTGAAATAGAGTAATACAACATTCCATCACTTTTCTTTGACATAATATGATTGTCAGTAAAATCCCTGGGCATTGGTTTATACTTTCCTATTACAGCGGCATTCCCTTTTCCATCTCCATAAAAGCCGTGACACACCTCACATTGACCTGTATATACCGTTCTCCCCTCCCTCAGCGTGGCTAAATCAAAAGGGAGCGGGTTCTTCATATTCATATATTCCTTAGGGTAGTATCCGGGGGTATTTGTCGGGTCTTCTTCGGCTTTAAGAAGTGATGGAGAAATAAATACTACAGCAAATAAAAGAAGCAATACCGTTTTTGAATAATTCATATTTTCTCCTTATCGATTTTTAACCGGTTCCAAGAAATTTATGGACAGTATCAGAGATGTTATTCACTATAATATCAATCACATCTTCAGTGTCCGCTTCCACCATGATCCGTAAAAGTGGCTCGGTGCCTGAATATCTTATAATAACCCTGCCCTTGCCGTCCAGTCTTTTCTCCGACTCTCTGATCACATCCCTTATCTCAGGGACAGAATCAAGGGCCTTCTTTTCCCTGACTCTTATATTCACCAATTTCTGAGGAAAGGTTTTCATGCAGGAGGCCAATGATGACAGAGACCTTCCGGTCTTCTTGATCAATGTCAGTACCTGTAGCGCTGTTATGAGGCCATCACCCGTTGTGTTATAATCTAAAAAGATGACATGTCCCGATTGCTCGCCTCCCAGGTTGCAGTTGGATCGGATCATCTCCTCCAGCACATACCGGTCTCCTACAGGGGTCCGGACCACTCTTATTCCAGCCTCTTTCATGGCGATCTCAAGGCCTATATTGCTCATGATCGTGGCAATAAGCGTATCCTGATAGAGATGGCCATTCCTTTTCATTTCGAGGGCACACATAGCCATCATCTTATCTCCATCGATGATCCCCCCCTTCTCATCTACCAGGATGACCCTGTCTGCATCGCCATCATGTGCTATCCCTATTTCAGCACCAGACTCCAGGACCATCTTTTGTGCCTTCTCCGGATGGAGAGAGCCGCACTCTAAATTGATATTGACCCCGTCCGGCTTGTCGCCCATGGTCACGATATGTGCCCCTAATTCCTGTAATACTGTCGGTGTAATCTTATAGGCCGCCCCGTTGGCACAGTCAATGGCTACTTTAATACCTTCAAAGTCTATTTCTTTCGGGATCGTATTTTTTACGTATTCGATATACCGTCCCTCTGCATCATCAATCCTGAAGGCCTTTCCAAGTTTATTCCCTGTAGGACGGAGACCCTCAATTTCTCCTGAGAAGATGATATGCTCTATCTCCTGCTCATAGGTATCCTGGAGTTTAAAACCATCTTCTGAGAAAAATTTAATACCGTTATCTTCGAACAGATTGTGTGATGCAGATATGACGACCCCGGCGTCTCCCCTGAGACTTCTTGTAAGAAATGCGATCGCCGGAGTTGGCATAGGCCCCACCAATAATACATCAACCCCCATGGAACAGATACCCGATGTCAGGGCGCTTTCAAACATATATCCTGAAAGGCGGGTGTCTTTACCGATGACGATTCTGTGATGACCTTTCTTGTTTTTCTTTTTCTTAAAAAAGTACGCGGCGGCCCGTCCTAATCTGACCGCCATCTCCGAGGTCATTGGTTCTACGTTTGCCACACCCCTGATACCATCCGTACCAAAAAGTTTTCTCATAATTTCTCAACCTCCACATCCACGATAATAACATCCTTGCCTATAATCCTTACATTACGTTGTGGCGTACTGACTTTTATTTCCTTGGAGAAACTGCTTCTCCTCTCTGCCACATTGATAGTGAAACCTTCTAATGAAGATATCGTTTTTATCTCAGCCTCAGGTCCCTCAACAGTAATCAGGGGAGGATTTACAGAAACCCGGTTTACTCTATAACCTGGTGCCGGCCTTCCTGTAATATTTACCTTGATATCCACATCCTTTCTCAGTAACTTTACCATATCAATTTTTATTGTCTTTGGTTCTATTCTGACGACATCTATATTGGGAGGCATATTGATATTATCAGGATCGAGGTTATAGAACCTTACCCCTTCCATTGCATTTGAAAGATCCAGGCTGACACTCAACTTGTCCGGATTGATATCCCTTATAACGCCCTGTCTCCCTTTCAATCTCACACTGATACGGTCTTCTATCCTTCCTATGGTCATCATATTCGAAGGAATATTCTTCAACTCCAGCGGCAGGACATAATTAACCTCTAAGGTATCCTTGGGTGCAATAGGGGTGATATAGAACCACAAGGTGACAGCAAAAAACAGAGAGGTCAGTTTCAGGAAAAGATTGTTGAAGAGCAGATCCTTAAGGTAGTTCATTATTTGCTCAACCCTTCTCCTTCCATCATCTTCCTGATACTCGCCTTCATTCGGTCTGGAAACAGAGACTCTATCCTGCCAAACCAGGTACTCTTCTCCTTCTTCTTCCCGCGCTGAAATATCCTCGTTAAGACGCGCCTTAAGGCAACTGCATCCAGGTCTCTCGTCATATTACCACTGATACTGACAGATATCGTCCCTGCCTCTTCAGAGACTACGATAGCAACGGCGTCCGTCTCCTCTGTAACACCGATAGCGGCCCTATGCCTTGTTCCGAGAGATTTGCTTATGTCTGCACTGAGGGTCAGCGGCAGAAAACACCCTGCGGCCATGAGCCGGTCTCCTTTAATAATAATAGCTCCATCGTGAATAGGCGAGTAGGGAAGGAAGATACTCGTGATCAATTCCTTTGTGATCTTTGCATCTAATGGCGTTCCCATCTCAACGAGGTCCCGGAGTTCGGTATTACGCTCGATGACGATGATCGCCCCTATCTTCTTGTTGGCTAATGACACAGACGCCCGGATAATCTCTTCGATGTTCCGTGATTCTTCTATAGCGATCAGACGTTGAGTCAAAGGATTCTGACCCATCTGGGCCAGTGCCTTTCTTATTTCTGGTTGGAAGAGTATGATGAGTGCCAGCACGATATAGGACCAGAAGCTTTGAATCAACCACTCTAAAGCATAGAGTCCTGCCCACCTGGATACTACGAAGGCCATGAAGAGAATAACAAGACCCATGAGCATCTGAAAAGCCCGTGTACCCTTTATTAAAAGTAACAGGCGATAGAACACAAATGTGATGATGACAATATCCAGGATGTCCTGCCATCGCATCTCCTTAATCAGGTTCTCTAAAAATTCCATGAGTGGCCTTTATGATACCTCCTTTACTGCATCAGCCATTCTGGCGATGTCTTTCATTGCCTTTACATCGTGGACACGAATGATATTCGCCCCTTTCATGATAGCTACTGCAACAACGGCTGCTGTACCCCCGATTCTCTCATTGACAGGGCATCTTAATATCTCCCCGATAAAAGACTTCCTCGATGGCCCGATAAGGATAGGACGTCGCAACTCTTTAAATACCTCAAGATGCTTCACAAGAGAGAGATTATGGTTGAGCCTCTTTCCAAAACCAATACCGGGGTCTATGATGATATCATCACGCCGGATGCCGTTTTTTTCTGCATATTCTATCCTCTCTTTGAGGAAATTATAGACATCCCGGACAACGTCCCTGTATACAGGATTGGTCTGCATATCCCTGGGACTCCCCAGCATGTGCATTAACACGACAGGGGTTTTGTGCTCTCTGGCGATATGAACCATATCAGGATCAAACCTCAACGCACTGATGTCATTTATAATCGATGCCCCGGCCTCTATAGCCATTCTGGCAACTTTGGCCTTGTAGGTATCAATGGATATAGGAACTTTCACATGAGCTGAGAGGGCCTTGATTACGGGTATAACCCTTCTGATTTCCTCTTCAGCAGATATCGGGATGGCCCCGGGCCGGGTTGACTCACCTCCGATATCGATCATATCAGCGCCTTCGGCCTCTAATTCGAGTCCATGGTCTAATGCCTTCTTACGATCAAAAAACAAACCTCCATCTGAGAAAGAATCCGGGGTAACATTTATGACACCCATCAAGTAGGTTCTATCTTTAAAAGTCATCACCTATAAGAATTAGAAATTAAAGACAAAAAATCAAATAGACATGGACTCTATACAGTAGCTGTTGAGCTAATAATCGCATCGATCTCCGGACCATCTAACACCTCATTCTCTAACAGTGCCTCTGCCAGGGCCTTCAGGGTATTGATGTTGTCTTTTAAAAGTTTTTTGGTCCTCTCATAGTTTTCCGTCACAAGCCGCTTGACCTCTTCATCGATTAAGATCGCAGTCTGTTCACTGTAATCCCTGTGCTGAGTTATCTCACGGCCCAGGAATATCTCTTCCTGCTTCTTACCAAAAGTAAGCGGGCCAAGCCTTTCACTCATCCCCCATTCACATACCATCTTCCTCGATAGTTCTGTAGCCCTTTCCAGGTCATTACCTGCCCCGGTAGTCATATGGTTTAGCATCAACTCCTCGGCGACACGGCCGCCTAACAGTACAGCAATATTGGCATACAGGTATTCCCTTGAATAGGTATATTTATCTTCAAGTGGTAATTGCTGTGTCACCCCGAGCGCCCTACCCCTCGGGATGATAGTCACCTTGTGTATCGGATCTGTTCCGGGCAGAAGTTTTGCTACCAGGGTGTGGCCAGCCTCATGATAAGCCGTGTTCTTCTTTTCCTGTTCGCTGATCAGCATGCTCTTTCTCTCGACACCCATCAGCACTTTATCCTTAGCCGCCTCAAAGTCCTCCATCTCGACAACCTTCTTATTCATCCTTGCGGCAAAGAGGGCCGCCTCATTCACCAGATTGGCAAGTTCAGCGCCGGAGAATCCTGGTGTGCCCCGTGCAATGGTCTCTAAAATTACATCACCGGATAAAGGTATCTTCTTCGTGTGTACTTTCAGTATCCCAACCCTTCCTCTCACATCCGGTCTCCCAACCACGATCTGTCTGTCAAACCTCCCGGGCCTCAGAAGTGCAGGATCAAGGACATCGGGCCTGTTGGTCGCAGCAATCAGTATGACGCCTTCGTTTGTCTCAAACCCGTCCATCTCTACAAGAAGCTGGTTTAATGTCTGTTCACGCTCATCATGTCCACCCCCCAGGCCTGCCCCACGCAGTCTTCCAACGGCATCAATCTCGTCGATGAATATAATACAGGGCGCGTGCTTCTTTCCCTGTTCAAATAAATCACGTACCCGCGATGCCCCGACCCCGACAAACATCTCTACAAAATCAGAACCGCTGATACTAAAAAATGGCACATTGGCCTCACCGGCAATGGCCTTTGCAAGCAGGGTCTTGCCTGTCCCTGGCGGGCCAACGATCAGTACCCCCTTCGGTATCCTGCCACCGAGCTTTTGAAACTTGGGCGGGTCCTTCAGGAATTCAATAATCTCCTGAACCTCTTCCTTGGCCTCATCTACCCCTGCCACATCGGTAAAGGTGACCTTTTTGCGTTCCTCTGTGAGAAGTCTTGCGCGGCTCTTTCCAAATGACATGGCGCGATTCCCGCCGATCTGGGTCTGCCGCATAAAGAATATCCAGACCCCAACCAGGAGGATGATCGGCCCCCAGGAGAACAAGAATGCTATGTACCAGGGTGTCTCATCAGGCGGCTTGACGGTGATCTTTATATCCTTTTCCCTTAGATTGGCTACAAGGTCAGGATAGTCCATGGTGTACGTATTGAACTTGTTACCATCCTTCATTACACCACTGATCTGATTTTGCTTGATGATGACCTCGGCCACCTCCCCTTTCTCAATCCGGTTTAAAAGGTCACTAAAGACTAACTCTTTTGATGAAGAGACAGGCTGCTGGGAGAGGTAGTACAGCAGGATCATCACAACACCTATAATAAGCCACAGCCCTAAATTTTTATAAAAAGAGTTCATAAGTTTCTGTTAACTTCGCAATTTCATATAATTTAAATAATATAGCATAAATTGTTTAGTAATTACAACATCAATAGGATAAAACAGGTATATCATGAGGGACGATCCGGAGACTTAGCAATTCCGAGGTTATGGACTACCTCTCCCCCTATCAGGAAGATGGAGGCTGAATAGAAGATCCACAAAACGAATATGACAAACGCTGAGAGAGAACCGTAGATGGCTCCGAGATGGGGGAGGTTTAATACAATATAGAGGGTAAATAAGTGCTTTGCCGCCTCAAGGAAAAGGGCTGTAAACAATCCGCCGATCAGGGCATGACGGACCATGACACTTTTTTTCGGAAGGAATATGTAGAGGGATGTGGTTATCAAAGATATAAGTAATAGTGGAACGATAAATCCAATGAGGATGCCGGATATCTTGCTTATCACGACACCGGGGAAAAACTTGTTGAGTAAATTGAGCATGGAGATGATCCAGGTGGCGCCGAAGGAGATGATAATTAAGGTGATGATCAAGGTGATGATCAGGAAAGAAAGGGTTATTGAAATTAAGAACGGCCTTTTCACCCGCTCTTTGAAGATAATATTTATGGCCTTCTCCACGGATAGATACAACTGGTAAGAGAAGAAACCGTATATCAGCAGAGTGAATATTCCGATCCTTTTGTATGTGATGACGGCCCCAAGTTCCCGGGTTATCGCGGAGGTAGTCTCCGGGAAGAAGTCTATCAGCTTTTCGAGAAGAAAGTTATAGAACTCCCTGTTTTCTCCCAGGAAATATCCAAAGATTGAGACCAGGAAAAGAGAGAAAGGAAAAACGGCCATCACAAAGAAGTACGATATCGATCCGGCCAGCATCGGGCCATCATCCCTGAAGAAGTCAATAAAGCTCTTAAAAAGGATAGTCACTAAGTATCCTTTCGACCCTTGTCACTCCACCGCATATAATAAAAGTTACTGTATTCCTCAGATCTGCAGTAGAATCCTTTGTGTAAATATAGTAGATAAAAAGCGCGGGAATTTATAGGTTAGACTAACAAAGTGAATAAAAAAATTCAATAAACTTTTTGACCAGCAACGGCCTTGTTTTTTATGACGATATTGGGTAAGATTTAAAAATGGAAAACGGGCGGACAGTCCCTGAAACACTGAGATGGGCTGGTGAATATCTTTCGCTCCATAAAGTGCCGGACCCATCCATCGAGGCGGAGTTTCTCCTTGCCCACGCGTTTGGATGTCAGAAGAAGGACTTATTGATTCATCCGGAGAGGGTTCTTACACCTGGTGAGGTGGAGCAATTCAAGGGTTTTGTCGAGAGGCGGGGACGAAGAGAGCCGTTACAGTATATCCTTGGCGAAGTGGAGTTCAGAGGGCTTTCATTTAAAGTCAACAGGAAGGTCCTTATCCCACGGCCTGAGACGGAGCTATTGGTAGAAGAAGCCATTAACAGTATAAAGGGGAGAGAAGGCAGTGGAGAGGGAAAAGATATCACAATCCTGGATCTTTGTACGGGTAGCGGATGCATTGCGATATCTATAGCCAAGGAACTTCCTTATTGCAGGGTCTATGCCGTGGATATATCAGAGAGGGCTATCGAAGTCGCCAGGGAGAATGCTGAAAGGTATGGAGTGGGGGAGAGGGTAATATTTCTTCCTGGGGATTTGTTTGAGGCGATAGAGCCACTGGGCTTAGACGGAGAGATAGACCTTATCATTTCCAATCCACCCTATGTCTCAAAAAAAGAGATGGAAGGGTTACAGCCTGAGATCAAGGCATATGAACCCCTCTCTGCCCTCTATGGGGGTGAAGATGGCCTTGATTTCTACAGGAGGATCGTTGATGAGGCGCCTTTTTATCTTTCAGATGGCGGACTTCTGATTATGGAGATAGGCTGTAGTCAGGCTGAGCGTGTAAAAGACCTTCTTGAAAATGAGGGATTGTTTTCGCAGATCGAGGTCAAAAAGGATTTATCGGGGATAGACAGAATAATTAAGGCGGCCTATTATAGTAAAGAAATTTAATAAGTCTTCAAAACCTTATCCAGGCTTCTTGGGTCACGGCAGACCAGCAATCTCCAACTTCCGAACCCACCGTGATAATTAACGGCCATAACCCACCTCTCTGCAGCGGTCTTTTTCTGTCTGTCCTGCTCAGACTCATAGCCTTTTACTTCAAGGACTACCGTTATTTCCCCTGTCTCCGTTTTATATCTCACCAAAAAATCCGGATAGTAATAGTGCCTTACCCCGAGAAAATCATAAGGGATTGAGAAATCAAGGTGATCATTTTTTACATAGGAGACCACATTAGGATTCTGTTCAAGATAGAAGGCTACCGTATGCTCCCAGGAGTAGTTGTCTGTAACAACATGGCTAACATGACTTTTAAGTGTAGGATAGGCCTTTCTGACTGTACGGAAAAGGACCTCAGATGTTGAGCCTTTAGGCCTGAACCTTTCAATGACCGGAAGCAAAGGAGCCTCCCCCTCTTCTGTATCAGGTTCTATGGAAGTAAGCAACCTTTCAACAATAAGCTGAATATATTTTTCAAGGGCCAGATCATTAGGCCGTGCATCAATAAAAGTGACCTTCTCACTGACATATCTCCGTACGATTGCCAGTACCTGTGGAAATAGAATCTCACGCGCCTGCCATTTAAACTTGTCTCTGTCTTTCAGGGTATTAGCAATCCTTTTTGCAATTTCAAATATAATCTCCTGTAACCTCTTTGTCTCATGGAATGGGTTTCTATCCTGATAAACCTCTTCTCCTGGACCCAATCGGGTTGGGAAACCAATCTTATAACCAACAGTTCCCTTGATTACTACCCTTGTAGGTTCCTTACCTGGGTCCACGGTTATTTCGCTTAGCTTACTAATGTCAGCCTTTATTTTGCTCTTTACATCAAAGACATACCCCTCAACACGGGGGAATTCTATTTTCAGATGCTCTCTGTCTTTTAATGCCTGAACCAGTATCGACGGCGAAGGAGGTGGAGTA
>JAHFEQ010000012.1 GCA_023248395.1 Nitrospirota bacterium | reverse complement strand
AGCAAAGGAACCAAAGCGGACAGATCAATTTCTATTGTATCATTGTATATTGCATCATTATCAGATGACATAGGAACAAACTGATTGCCGCGGTTCTGGCCCTCAAGCCATGCCTTTGTTACATCATCGCTTGGAAAAACAGATGTAGTTGCCCCTGTTTCAGCCCCCATATTTGTGATAGTAGCGCGCTCCGGGACACTGAGTGTTGCAATACCCGGCCCTGTATACTCAAAGACTTTCCCTACTCCACCCTTAACACCTAAGCGCCTTAGAAGCTCAAGGATAACATCCTTTGCCGAAACCCATGGTGACAGTTTTCCTGTAAGCCGCACATTGACCACTTCAGGCATCTTCAGACTGAAGGGCTTCCCGGCCATTGCAAATGCCACATCAAGGCCGCCTGCACCTATTGCTATCTGGCCAACCCCTCCGCCGGTTGGGGTATGACTGTCCGAGCCTAAGAGCGTAGTCCCCGGCACTCCAAAACGCTCTAAATGAATCTGATGACAAATACCATTGCCTGGCCGGGAGAAGTAGATTCCATTTTTTGCAGCAATGCTTTGAAGAAACAGGTGATCATCCGGGTTCATGTAATCTACCTGTAATGTATTATGATCTACATAACTCACCGACAACTTTGTCTTTACCCTCGGTACGCCCATGGCCTCAAACTGCAGATAGGCCATAGTCCCTGTGGCATCCTGCGTCAGCGTCTGGTCTATCCGTATGGAAATAGATTTCCCTGCCTCCATACTGCCAGAGACCAGATGTCCCTTTATAATCTTTTGGGTGAGATTTGCTCCCATGTTGATTCTCCTTTCTATAAAAAATATCTTATACGGTTTTTTACTGCGGAATGAGGAGCTATATAAAGAACATCCACTTCTACTGCTTAGAAGAATTTCAATTTTAGTGAATTTTAAGGTCTATGTCAACACAAATTTTGATGTGATTTTCCAAATCGTTACAGTGAATTAGGGCGGAGTTTTCAACAGGAGTGAGAAATAGGGATTGACAGAAAAGGTTATGAGATGATAATAATATAGGTCTTTAATATTTGTGGGCCGCTAGCTCAGTTGGTAGAGCACCGCCCTTTTAAGGCGGGTGTCGATGGTTCGAATCCATCGCGGCTCATCATCATGTCCCCATCGTCTAGCTCGGCTTAGGACATCGCCCTTTCACGGCGGTAACAGGGGTTCAAATCCCCTTGGGGACACCAATAACATTAGGCAGTTATGATCCCACCCGATTGTGCTAATTTTGTGCTAAATTCCTGATAGCTCTTTTCTAAGAAACCGTCAGCAGAATCATGGCTTGATATCAAGGTGAATAGCTGTTAGTGTATTACGATATGAAATTACTGTTAGTCCTTCCAAAAAATGAGCGCGGGTTCTGGGGCAAGGTCTCTAAGAGTGGGAAGGCGGGGCTCGTCCGTTTAAACCTTCCAACCATTGCAGCGCTTACGCCCCGGGATTGGGATGTAGAGATACTGGATGCAAGGGCCAGGCCGGTAGACTACAATGCGAAGGTGGATGTCGTCGGTATCACGGGATTTACGGCGGAGATGCCGGATGCCTATGAGGTAGCTGACCGATTCAGAAATAAGGGAGTGAAAGTTATTATGGGTGGCGTACATGTCTCTGCCATGCCTGAGGAGGCGCTTGCGCATGCGGATGCCGTTATTATCGGAGAGGCGGAACTCGTGTGGCATAAGGTGCTTGAAGATTTTAAAAGGGGGGAATTAAAACCAAGATATGAGGCTGGACATTTGTGTGATATGAAAAATATGGCGATCCCCCGCAGAGACCTTCTTGATAGGGGCATGTATGTAACCGGTTTTAATACGGTTCAGGCGACGAGGGGCTGCCCGTTCAACTGCGACTACTGTACGGTCACTTCATTTTTTGGCCATGAATTCAGGGTAAGGCCTCTTGATGAGGTCATTGAGGAGATCAAAGGTTTTGACACAAAGGAATTTTTCTTTGTTGACGACAACATCGTTGGCAGGCCGAGATACGCCAAGGAACTTTTTGAGAAACTGATACCACTTAAGATGACATGGGGAAGTCAGGCGTCCATCACAATGGCAAAAGACCCCAAGCTTCTAAATCTCTATGCAAAGAGCGGCGGTAAGTATGTGTTTATAGGCTTTGAGAGCTTGTCCCAGAAAAACCTTGAGAAGATGCACAAGGGCTGGAACTCGGCAAAGGGTTATAAAGAGGCGATAAAAAAGATACATGATGCAGGCATAAATATCCTTGGAAGTTTTGTATTTGGATTGGATGAAGACGATAAAAATGTTTTTAAAAATACCTTTGACTTCATCATGGAAACAGGTATGGATGCGGCACAATTTCATATCCTTACCCCGTTCCCCGGCACAGTGACCTACAGTGTTCTTGAAAAGGAAGGGAGGATCATTGACAGGGACTGGGCTAAATATCATACAGGCGAAGTTGTATTCCAGCCGAAGGGGATGACAATAGACGAACTTCAGAGTGGATATTACTGGATATTCCGGAATACCTATACCATTAAAAATATACTGAAAAGGAGTTTAAGAGGTCCAAAGGGGATAAAATACAGGATTGCGATGAATTTATCTTACAGGAAAAAGGCGTTAAGGATGCCCGAGGTTTCCGGCATATAGAATAAAAAATGTAAAAATAATATTGCAAGGTTATACTACGCCTGTTGCTTGATCATTAGTTCGTGTGGCCTGCCGAGTAAGAACCCCTGAATAAGATTCAAACCGAGTTCTTTTACCACCTGCAATTCCTGCTCTGTTTCAATCCCTTCCGCAATAATCCCTTCAGTCGAGTAATTTCGCAGGGCCAGTATCAAGTCCTTTAAAAATTCCTTGAACTGTAACGAAGACACAGACTGCAAAATGGTCGATCGGTCAATTTTAATATATTCGGGAATGAGTTGGGCGATAAAGGGCAGAGAGATAAAACCAGCCCCAAAATCATCAATAGCAAACTTAAACCCACGGGCATGCCATTCCCGGGTAATCTTCAATCGATTTTCTATGTCATCCAGTACCTCTTTTTCTGAAATCTCTAATATCACCTCCATGTCTGGAGGCTTGGAGATCTCTTTCATATTCCGAAGTATATTAAAATCGACATTGATAAACAATTTTTGTAACCCAGCCTCTATTGCAGTTTCAAGTGCTAACTTGAAGCATAGGAGTTTCAATTCATCAAGCTTCCCAATCGTCTGGTACCTTTTGAAGAGTTCAAGGATGTTTAACTTACCTTGAGGGTCCCGGCCTAAGGCCTCATAACCAAAGACGTGATTGGATCGTACATCTACCACGGGTTGAAAGACGAGCTTAACGGAATTCTCATCAATGCGATAGTCCTCTTCCCCTATGTGTATCTTGGCCCCCTCTTTTTTGGCGATGTAAAGGGCCCGGTCCGCGAGGCGCAGCAAATCATCTGCATGGGTCCCATGTTCGGGAAACAGAGAAACACCAATACTCATATCCAGGTCAATAAGCGCCTTCTCTCCCACCCTGCGGACCCCCTTTCTGATACGCTCTGTCGCAATGGAAACACCTTCCCGCGTAGTATTGGCTAAAGCAACCACAACTTCATCCCCCCCCCACCGGGCTACCAAGTCCATTCCGCGGGTCGCTTCTTTGATAATTTGGGATACTCCTTTTAGTATCTCATCCCCGGTCTGATGTCCCCAGGAATCATTGATAGATTTAAAATGGTCAATATCGCAAAGAAGGAGGGCCAGGATGTATTTATTTTGATCTGCCCGGGCAATCTCCTCATCCAGCCGGTCTTTGAAATACCGGCGATTATAGAGGTCCGTTAGATGATCACGAATTGCCTGGTATTCCAGAGTTGCCCTCATCTTTCCTAATACGCGGCGTGTGTTCACAATATAGGCACAGAAGAGGAATATCAGGACACAGAGTCCTCCAAGCGCCCTGTTAGCCATGGAGCGTACCATAGTGAAACTATGATAGGCTTCGTCCAGGATGAAGAAATAGGTTGCTACGGTAATAGAACCTAAGATTAAAATAAGGGATAGCGCTAAGAGCCAGAGTTGCCATTCCCTCTGTTCAATCGATTTTACATTGTCATCTACAACGCTATTCATTTTAGATTAAATAGATGGGGTTGTCTCCGCCAGAATGACGTCCTTGCTTTTCTGGTAGGAAGTTTACTTTATTTATGTTGAACAGAGATATTCTTCGGAATTTTTTCTTAAGTTGATAAGCAGACCACAAATTGTAATTCATAAAGATAAGTTGTTGTGATAAAATATGCTGCACAAATCAGGGAATCATCAGATGAACATTTTAGTTGTGGGTGCCGGGGCCGTGGGGGGCTATTACGGGGCTTGCCTGTCGAGGGCCGGGCTAAGGGTCTCTTATCTTGTCACACCCAGGAGCCTTTCTATCATTAAAGACAGGGGACTCATTGTAAAGAGCAAGGGGGATGTATGGGCAATCCATCCAGAGGTATCTGCAAACCCGGCAGATCTCACTCCAACTGACCTTATCATCATAGCCGTTAAGCGATATGACACTGAAAGTGTCCTGAATTCCCTTAGTCCTGTTCTTAAAGAAGATACCTTAATTCTTCCCCTTCAAAACGGGGTTGACAGTGAAGAGGATATCCTCAGGCATTTTCCTCATGCGAATGTGTTGGGAGGCATAGCCTTTATCGGTGCAAGAATGGAAGAGACCGGGGTGATTTCTCACCATGGGGCTGGTTCTTTAAGTATTGGTGAGCTTGATGGTAGTGAGAGTGAGCGTTTGCAGGCTGTCGTCAATCTATTTAAAGATGCCGGGATACCGACAAAGCTCTCCCGGGATATTTATAAGGCCAAGTGGCAAAAACTATGCTGGAATGCCGTATTTAATCCCCTTTCGGTCATACTAAATGGCCCGATTGACTGTATTCTTGATTCAAAGGATGCGCTGGATATAGCCTATAAACTATTTCAGGAGATCAGATCCTTAGCAGGGAGGAGAGGTATTATACTTCCGGCAGATTTGATGGATGAGCATATCGCGGTTACAGAAAAGTTGCGGGGCTTTTATACCTCCATGTTTGAAGATTTTACAAAAGGAAAACCTACAGAGATTGACTATTTTAATGGTTATATATGCAGAGAGGGTGCAAAGCATCATTCTTCTGTTCCTGTAAATTGTACAATTGCGGCCCTTGTTAAGGCCATCTCTTATCGTACGAGTAAGTTAGGAGTAAGTTGAGTTGACACCCCTACCTTTTTTCTGTTACAACTAACTGCGACCAGAAATGAATTTTCATTGTTTATTGTTTGTGATCGCAGTTACCCTGAGCGAGCGAAGGGTCTCTAAACGAATTTATGGCATTATTTAACTATACCTCAAGGGAGATCAACGCAAAGATCGTGTTTTATGGACCAGGACTATCTGGCAAGACCACCAATATTAAATGCATTTATGAGAAGATCGTACCGGAGAAAAAGGGCAAACTTATTACGCTTCCTACCTATGGGGACCGGACACTATTTTTTGATTTTTTCCCTTTAGAGGCGGGAGAGATCAAGGGATATAAGATGCGGTTTCACCTCTACACTGTTCCTGGACAGGTATTCTATAATGCCACAAGAAAACTCGTATTAAAGGGTGCTGATGGCGTTGTCTTCGTTGCGGATTCCCAGGAAGATATGCTGGATTCTAATCTTGAAAGTATGAATAACCTGAGAAAAAATCTTGCAGATCACAGCATAAATCTGGACGATTTTCCCTTTGTTATACAATACAATAAGAAAGATCTGCCCAAAGTCCTATCTATGGAGGTCTTAAACAGGGCCCTTAACCCCCGGGGTGTTCCGTCTTTCCTTGCCTCTGCTGCAACCGGAGAGGGGGTCCTTGAGACACTGACATCGGTAAGCAGATTAGTGTTAGCCGATTTGAAAGAGATGATCGAGACAGGACGGCCAAGAAAGAGGATGTCTATACCGGAAGAGCAGATTAGACCAATTACCCCATCAGTGGTTGAGTCTGAAATGCAGCGGGAGAGGGCAGAGGATTTAAGAGGATGGGTAGAGGAGGAGAGTCTTAGAGGCGGATTATTACGTGCTGAGGATAAGGAAGGCCATGTCGGGCAAAGAGGAGAGGAGAGGGTTGAGTTAGGGAAGCCTGTCCCTGAGGTATCGACGATTACCGAGACGATTATGGAAGGTATCTTTAATGTAGCCTTAAATGTCAAACTCCGGGTCATAGCTTCTAAAGAGGGGGATAAGCTCAAGGTAAAGGGGATTGAGGTCTCAGACTTTGAACCAAAGGAGATAGATATAAAAGAAAAATAAAAGATTTCTTTGAAGGAGGTTTAATATGTCTGGTCATTCAAAGTGGGCTACCACGAAACACAAAAAGATGGCTATTGATGCAAAGAGGGGGAAGGTATTTACGAAGATTATTAAAGAGATTACTGTGGCTGCAAGGATTGGAGGGGGAGACCCTGCAGGGAATCCAAGGCTTCGCACGGTTATCTTAAAGGCAAAAGAGTCCAATATGCCTGCTGATAACATAAAGAAGGCTATTCAGAGAGGTACCGGTGAGTTACCGGGGGTAACCTATGAAGAGGCCATATTTGAAGGGTATGGTCCAGGCGGGGCAGCCCTTTTGATATCTATAATGACGGACAACAAAAACCGTACAGTCCCGGAGATAAGACATCTATTGAGTAAGCATGGCGGGAATATGGGGGAGGCTGGATGTGTGTCGTGGATGTTTGATAAAAAGGGGTATATTGTTATTGAAGGCGGGAAGACAGGAGAGGATAGTTTGATGACCCTTGTATTGGAGGCGGGAGCAGAAGATATGAGGAGGGACGGAGATAACTTTGAGATCATTACTACCCCGGGAGATTTTGAGGCAGTCAAGAGCGCTATAGAAAAGGCAGGGATACCGGTAGCGATGGCAGAGGTAACGATGATACCCCAGAACTATATAGACCTTGATGATAAAACTGCAGAGCAGGTGCTAAGGCTGGTAGAGGCCCTTGAGGATCATGAGGATGTACAAAACGTATATGCCAATCTTAATTTGAGGGATGAAATCCTGAATAAGATCTGAGAGTTCAAATTTGAAATTTGAGATTTGAAATTTCAAATGGGGGTGGCAGTGAGGGCATTGGGCATAGACCCCGGGACTATTGTCACAGGCTTTGGCCTGATAGATGAAGAAGACAACCATCTTTTCTATGTATCTTCCGGCACCATTAACTCTCCGCAGAAGGCCGATATCAGCAGCCGTCTTCAACGAATCTATAGTGAAACTGACAAAATGATACATACATATAAGCCTGATGCCGTCATCATAGAGAAGGGGTTCTATTCCAAGAATGTTCAGACGGTGATCAAATTAGCCCAGGTTAATGGAATCGTAATGCTTGCCGCTGTTAATGCCGCAATCCCTGTATTCGAGTACACCCCGTTAGAAGTCAAGCTCGCCGTAGCAGGTTACGGAGCTGCCAGGAAAGAGCAGGTGCAGCATATGGTAGGTCAGATTCTGAAAACAGATAAACCTATTGACTCCCATCATGCGGCAGATGCTCTTGCTGTGGCCATATGCTTTCTTCACAGGAAGGTAAGATATCAAAAATAAAAATTTATGATAGCCCTTATTCGCGGTCATCTCATCATTAAGGCTCCTCAATACTCAGTCATTGATGTAAATGGCGTCGGTTATAAGATCTTTATCCCCCTTTCGACTTTTCCTAAGTTACCGCCACTTAAAGAGGAGGTAACTCTGCATACCTATACGAATGTAAGGGAAGATGCGATTCAGTTATATGGATTTTTGAGTATAGAGGAGAGGGACTTTTTTATTACGCTTCTCACCATATCCGGTATAGGGCCAAAGATGGGTCTGAATATCATGTCAGGTCCGTCACTGTCGAACTTAATGGAGATCGTAGAGAATGGGGATGTCAATAGATTGAGCATGATACCCGGTGTCGGGAAAAAGACCGCGGCCAGGATCGTCCTCGAATTAAAGGAAAAGCTTGTTCCCCTGAGCTCATCTACTGAGGAAGCGGGGCTCGACCCGAAGGTGGCAGCCGATGCGCTTTCCGCATTGGTGAATCTTGGTTATTCGAGGGTTCAGGCCCATGAGGCCATTAACACAGCTGGTAAAAGTTGCAAGGATATGTCCATCGAGGAGATTATCAGAGAGGCATTGAAAACCCTGGCGAAGAGTTAACTTATGCCGGATCGCATATTCACATCACAATTAGACGAAGAAGAAAAGAAATATGAGGCGACTCTACGACCTGGAACATTAGATGAATATATTGGACAGGATAAGGTCAAGGAAAACCTTTATATCTTTATAGAGGCCGCAAGAAGGCGCATGGAGTCCTTAGATCATGTGCTGTTTTATGGCCCCCCGGGTCTTGGAAAGACGACACTCGCCTATATTATCGCCAAAGAACTTGGAGTGGGTATAAAGGCGACCTCAGGCCCGACCATAGAGCGTCAGGGCGATCTGGCCGCTATCCTTACGAATCTGCAAAGGCAGGAGGTGCTGTTTATAGACGAGATCCACAGGCTGAATCCTACCATCGAGGAGGTCCTTTATCCTGCCATGGAGGATTATAAGATTGATATTATTATAGGTCAGGGGCCTGGTGCAAGGACGATCAAGTTAGATATACCAAGCTTTACATTGGTAGGGGCTACAACGAGGACAGGGCTTCTTACATCCCCCCTGAGGGATAGATTTGGCATCATAATCAGACTTGATTTCTACAGGCCTGAGGAACTTAAAAAGATACTGATACGTTCTGCAAATATAATGAATCTGAGACTGGATGATAAAGGGGCGGATGAGATCTCAGGGCGCTCAAGGGGTACGCCGAGGATTGCAAACCGCTTGTTAAGACGGGTAAGAGATTATGCTGAAATCATGGCCGATGGGATTATCACACAGGAGGTGGCTGTAAAGGCCCTCGGTATGCTGGAGATCGACGAGCGGGGTTTCGACATGATGGATCGAAAGCTCCTCCTTACGATTATACAGAAATTTGGCGGTGGACCCGTGGGTGTTGAGACGATAGCCGCAGCCATCAGTGAAGATAAGGATACCATAGAGGATGTTTATGAGCCATTTTTGATCCAGGAAGGTTTCCTGAGCCGCACCCCGAGGGGCCGCCTTGCAACCCCCAATGCCTACAAACACTTTGGCCTGTCTATAGAAGGGGGAGAAGAGCAGGAGAGATTGTTGTAGATAGAAGTCCTCATTATTGCAAACCGTGACAGAATAAGTTATCATAGCCAAAATAAAAGTGCCCATTACTGTCATTCCGAACTTGTTTCGGAATCTTCAACTAAAGCAATATGAAAGAGTTAGATAAACTACGCAACGAGATTGACAAAACAGACATGGAAATCTTGAGACTCCTGAACGAGCGGGCACGGCTTGCTATTGATATTGGCAAGATCAAGAAAGAGGAAAAGCTGGCAGCCCATGTCCCTCAGAGGGAGCGGGAGATATACGAGCGGCTTGAGAAGGAGAATAAAGGACCTTTCCCGAATGAGGCCCTCAGGGTTGTCTTCAGGGAGATCATGTCAGCCTCTCTTGCATTGGAGCAGCCCCTGCGGGTTGCCTACTTTGGGCCGAAGGCTACTTTTACACACCTTGCCGCTATGAAGCAGTTTGGATTCTTTGCTAATTATATTCCTGTAAACAGCATCCGGGAGGTGTTTGCAGAAGTTGAGAGGGGGAGGGCTGATTACGGGGTAGTGCCTATAGAGAACTCTACAGAAGGGGTGGTGAACTATACACTGGATATGTTTGTAGAGTCGAATCTGAAGATTACATCCGAGATACTCCAGGAGGTTGGCCTGCATCTCCTGTCCCAGTCAGGAGTGATGGAGGATATTAAATGTGTCTATTCCCATCCACAGCCCATTGGGCAATGCCGGACCTGGATAGAACATCATCTCCCCCACATCCCTATTGTGGAGGTGTCAAGCACTGCCAGGGCTGCAGAGATGTGTGTAGAGGACCCTTCTGCAGCGGCCATAGCAAGTGAGCTTGCCACCCAGCTCTACGGGCTTAAGGTTATTAAAAGTCACATAGAAGACTACACGAACAACTTTACCCGGTTTCTTGTGATAGCCAGGAATCATGTGCCAAAGAGTGGAAGGGATAAGACCTCGATCATGTTTTCCATCAAGGACAGGGTAGGGGCCCTTTATAATGTCCTGAAGACTTTTAGTGAGCATGGTATAAATCTTACCAAGATAGAATCCCGGCCATCGAGGAAAAAGGCATGGGATTATATATTTTTTGTTGACCTCCAGGGACATATGGAGGATGAGAAGGTAAAAGCGGCGTTGGAGAAACTTGAACCGCAGTGTCTGTTTCTTAAGGTACTGGGGTCGTATCCTACGGGAGAGTGATAGTTAAGGTAGCTGGTAGCTGTGAGAAGGTAGCGGGTAGTCGCAGGCTTTAGCCTGCGTGAGAAGAGGGTGTCGTGCTTAAATACGTGAGTGACAATATAAAGAATCTTGTCCCTTACTCTCCGGGTAAACCTATCGAAGAGCTGGAGAGGGAGTTAGGGATCAAAGGGGCTATCAAACTTGCCTCTAATGAGAATCCCCTGGGGCCATCGCGCAAGGCGATTGAGGCGATCGAGAGATACCTCGGCAGGGTGCATCGCTATCCTGATGGGGGTGGATTTTATCTGAGGGGAGCTATTGCGAAGAAGTGGGGGGTATCGCCGGATGCGGTAGTCCTGGGCAATGGGTCTAATGAGATTATCGAGCTCCTGATCAGGACCTTCGTGTCTCCAGGTGATAATGCTGTGGTCTCTGAAAATACCTTCTCTGTGTATAGCCTGATTATGACTGCGGCAAATGGCACTGTTATCACTGTTCCCATGAAGGATGGACGTTATCATATCGAGAAGATGGCAGGGAGTATTGCCCCTAAGACAAGGCTGGTCTTTATATCCAATCCCAATAATCCAACGGGTACAATTGTCATGGCTGAAGAGGTCAAAGATTTTATGAAAAGTATCCCTGAGGATGTGTTGGTGGTCTTTGATGAGGCCTACGCCGAGTATGTGACTTCCAATCAATATCCGGAATCTCTGGCCTATATGAAAGAGGGGCGTAATGTAGTCATCCTTCGCACCTTCTCAAAGATATATGGGCTTGCGGGACTTCGTATCGGATATGGGCTGATGAAGATGGAGATCGCAGATATGTTAAACAGGGTGAGGCAGCCCTTTAACACCAATGCACTTGCGCAGAGCGCCGCATTGGCAGCCCTGGAGGATACACTGCATGTTGAGGAAAGCCGGAGGGTAAACAATGAAGGGAAAGGGCTTCTTTATAAAGAGTTTGATTCAATGGGGATAAAATATCTCCCTACGGAGGCGAATTTTATATATTTTCAGGCGGGTGAGGATGGCAGGAGAATATTTGATGCTATGCTGAGAGAGGGTATTATCATCCGGCATATGGCCGGACCAAACCTGAGAGTGACTGTCGGTCTCCCGGAAGAGAATAAAAGATTTATAGAGGCCCTTAGAAAGATATTGGGAAGGAGGATCATTGAATGATCATTGTACTGAGGCCTGATGCGACAGAAGAGCAGATCAGGCATATCAAGGAGCGGCTGGAAGATCTCGGACTTGCCATTCATGTATCAAAAGGCAAAGAGCGCACAGTGCTTGGCGCCATAGGAGATGAGAGGGTATTGCAGGAACTACCCCTTGCCGCATTCCCGGGGGTAGAAAAGGTTGTCCCTATCCTTAAACCTTACAAACTCGCGAGCAGGGAATTTCATTCTGAGGACACGGTGATCCATATCAATGGGGTACCTATCGGAGGTAAAAAGATCCAGGTCATTGCAGGTCCCTGTGCCGTAGAGAATCGGGAGATGCTCCTGTACATTGCGAAGGAGATAAAGAGCGAAGGGGTAAGTTTTATAAGGGGTGGGGCGTTTAAACCACGGACGTCTCCCTATACATTCCAGGGGCTTGGTCTTGAGGGGCTTAAGTATTTAGCAGAGGCGAGAGAAAAGACAGGGTTGCTGGTAGTGACCGAGCTCATGGACCCCCGGGATATAGAGATGGTCTATGAATATACAGATGTGATCCAGATAGGCGCCAGGAATATGCAGAATTTCAGACTCCTGACAGAGGTGGGGAGCTATGATAAGCCTGTGATATTGAAGCGGGGCCTTTCTGCTACGGTTAAAGAATTTCTGATGTCTGCGGAGTATATTATGTCAAAGGGGAATCACAGCGTGATTCTGTGTGAACGGGGCATACGCACCTTTGAGACCTACACGAGAAATACCCTCGACCTGAGTGCGGTTCCCCTTCTGAAGCAGTTGAGTCACCTCCCCGTCATCGTAGACCCCAGTCATGGTGTGGGTAAGTGGGATCTGGTGACCCCCATGGCCCGTGCCGGCGTAGCTGCGGGAGCGGATGGAATCCTGGTGGAGGTGCATCCCGATCCTGAGAAGGCCCTGTCAGATGGGGAACAGTCCCTGAAGCTGCCGGTCTTTAAAGAGATGATGAGGCAGATAAGGGCTATTGCCCAGGTGATGGGAAGGGAGCTATGAGCGCTGTACCCCATTTTCGCAGAATGGTGGTGGTCGGGGTAGGACTTATTGGCGGCTCACTGGCGCTGGCCTGCAGGGAGAAAGGGATTGTATCCGAGATTGTGGGTGTGGGAAGGGGTGAGGGGAATCTTCGGGACGCTGTAGCCTTAAATATCATTGATAAGTATACCTCTAAAATAGAGGAAGCTGTTAAGGGTGCAGATATCATTATACTGGCCACGCCTGTAAAAAGCCTTGTCAGGCTGGCAGGCGAGATAGGGCCATATCTTTCACCTGGCGCCATCGTAACAGATGTTGGGAGTGTAAAAGGTTCTGTCGTAAGGATAGAGGATATCCTGCCCTCTGCTGTACATTTTATTGGCGCGCATCCGATCGCAGGCAAAGAAAGGTCAGGGGTGAGGGAGGCATCATCCGGGATCTTTAAGGGGGCCAAATGTATACTGACTCCTACGGCAAAGACCAACCCTGAGGCCCTTCATGCGGTGCAATCGATGTGGGAGGCCACAGGTGCCAGAGTGATCCAGATGGACCCTGCCAAACATGATTTGATCTTTGCCGCTGTCAGCCATCTCCCCCATATTGTTGCTTACGCGATTGTGAATACCCTCCTTGACTTAGAAAGGACAGAAAAAGGGGTTATCTCTTACTCTGCAGGTGGTTTCAGGGATTTTACAAGGATTGCAGCAAGCCATCCGGAGATGTGGAGGGATATCTGCCTGATGAACCGGGAAAATATCATCGGAATGCTTGAACAGTTTGAGGGCTCCATAGCAAGGCTTAAGTCCCTTATCCAGAGCGATGATGCAGAGGGCCTCTACAGGGAGTTTGAGAGGGCTAAGCAGGTGAGAGAGAAGCTGTGAGATGACGCTGAAAAACGAGGGGTACCCGTTGCGCCGAAGGCAATGCAACGGGTCGTGCGGCATCAGGACTGCGGATTCGAGCCTCGACGTACAGGAAGTACGCCTCGGCCTCGAATCCTTGTCCTTCCTTGCACCTGGGCATTTTTGAGCGTCATCTCTTACGTTTTATTAATGTCTGTGAAGAGGGGAAATGAAAAGTTTACATGTCAGGCCGGTTAAAAGACTAAGCGGAGAGATTCGTGTCCAGGGGGACAAGTCTGTCTCTCACAGGGCGGTTATCATCGGTTCGATTGCTGACGGACTTACAAGGGTTACAAACTTCCTCCCCTCTGACGACTGTATCAGGACGATAAAGGCCTTTGAGTCCATGGGGGTTACTATAAAGATAGACGGTGATTCTCTGGAGATATATGGCAAGGGTCCCTCCAGCCTCACGGAGCCTCCTGATGTGATGGATATGGGAAATTCCGGTACCAGTGCGAGGCTTCTTGCCGGGCTCTTATCAGGTCAACCTTTTTTTTCAGTGATGACAGGGGACAACTCTCTCAGGCGTCGTCCTATGAAGAGGGTGATAGAGCCTTTGAGGATGATGGGGGCTAATGTATGGGGGAGAAGAGAGGGGGAGTTCCTGCCTCTATGCATTAAGGGCGGTGTGCTGCAGGGTATATCGTACAGAATGCCTGTCGCCAGTGCTCAGGTAAAATCGTCCATACTTCTTGCCGGACTGTTTGCTAAAGGGAAGACTACGATAGAAGAGAGGATGGCAACCAGAGATCATACAGAACGTATGCTGGAATACTTTGGGGTTAACGTGGTGAGAAATGGGGTTACTGTCACGATAGAGGGTAGTCAGGGTCTTCGACCGAGGGATATAGAGATTCCGGGGGATATATCCGGGGCAGCCTTTTTCATGGTTGGGGCGTCTATCATTGAAGGCTCAGAGATTGTGATTAAAGATGTTGGGATCAATCCTACAAGGACAGGTATCATCGATGTCCTGCGGGAGATGGGCGCTTCGATAGAGGTATACAACCTGAGAGATATGGGGAGAGAGCCGGTTGGGGATATAAAGATCAGGTCAGCTCCTTTAAAGGGGATAGAGATAAAAGGAGATAGGATACCGAGGGTCGTGGATGAGTTGCCGGTAGTATGCATCGCTGCTGCGGTTGCCGAGGGAGAGACCTTGATTAAGGATGCGGCTGAATTGAGGGTTAAGGAGAGTGACAGGATAGCCGTGATGGCAGAATGTCTCTCTTCCTTAGGGGTTGAGGTGAAAATACTCGAGGATGGGATGCGGATAAAAGGCGTAAAGGGGTTAAAGGGTGTGGTGTGTCATAGCCATGGCGATCATCGCATTGCTATGTCCATGGCGATAGCAGGACTTGTCGCAGAGGGGGAGACACTTATCGAAGATACAGAGTGCATCAACACCTCATTCCCCAAGTTTGAAGAAATCCTGAAAGAGATATGCATATCATCGCTATAGACGGCCCTGTGGGTAGTGGCAAGAGTACCGTAGCAAGGCTCCTTGCCAGGAGGTCTGGATATGCCTGTTTGGATACCGGTGCCATGTATCGGGCAATGGGGTGGAAGGCCTATACCACAGGGGCTCCCCTCAACGAGGAGGATTTGGAGCGGCTCTGTGTCAATACGAAACTTGAGATAGAATTAACCAACGACAAGCAGAGGATTGTTATTGACGGGAAAGATATTACTGCAGAGATAAGGACACCGGAAATCAGCAAGATGGCCTCCGTAGTATCCAGATTTGCCTCTGTCAGGGTCTATCTTGTACGGTTACAGCGGGATATAGGCTTAGACTGGGCAGGGCGATATGGAGGTGTTATTGTAGAGGGGAGGGACATAGGGACTGTAGTATTCCCGGATGCCCCGGTTAAATTTTATCTTGATGCGGATATCCAGGAGCGGGGGAGGAGGAGATGGGAAGAATTAAGAGGTAAGGGGTTAGAGGTTGACCTCGATGAGACTACCAAAGGGATAATCAAAAGGGATGAGAGTGATAAAGGAAGAAGCGTTGACCCGTTAAGAAAGGCTGATGATGCCATCGTGATCGACACGACCGGGCTTGCCCTAAAAGATGTCGTAGAAAGGATGATGAAAGAAATACAGCAGCGAAGCCACTAACATTATGTTCTATGGGATCGTCTGTACTCTTATTGCCATTTTTTCACGTCTGTTCCTTCGGGTCCGTATCATAGGCCTCGAAAATATCCCTAAGGAGGGCGGGGTTATTGTAGCGGCAAATCATTTGAGCTTTCTCGATATTCCCCTGCTTGGCTCCAGTATCTATCGCATGGGGCGACCGGCCGATTTTATGGGGAAAAAAGAACTTTATACCATCCCCATCATAGGTTTTTTGTTACGTATGCTCCGCGGCTTTCCTGTAGACAGGGAGAGGGTTGACAGGGCCGCCTTGCGGGAGGCAGTTAAACGGCTTCAGTCTGGAACTATAGTTGTGATATATCCTGAAGGGAGGAGAAGTCGTGACGGGAGACTGCAGCCTGGGAAACCGGGGGTTGGGGTCATTGTGAGAATGAGCGGCAAAAAGGTTATCCCTGTGGCTATCCAGGGGACGGATAAGGCCATGCCCGCTGGCAAGTGGGTCATCAGATCTGCCCCCATCACGATTCAATTTGGTCATCCCCTGGATTTTAGTAATAGGGTAAACGGCGGGAGTGAAAGAGAGAGTGCAGAACAGATTACGAAGTCGATCATGGACCATATAGCGACGTTAATAGAGTCCTCCACCCCCCCCTAAAAATCTTCTCTTTAAATATCCCTATTATTTTTTTTTTAAATGTGTTAAAGTATCAAAAAAATTGGAGGTGGTTATATTATGGCGGATATGCCAATACAGCATAGTAAGGTTTCTCCTGATGAGATGCAGAAACTGTATGAGGAGACCTTTAAAAGGGTAGAAGAAGGAGGGATCGTCAAGGGACAGATCGTGGCGATAGAGCCTAATGGTGTTGTGGTAGACGTCGGATACAAATCGGAGGGCACAGTACCTATCTCAGAGTTCTTACCGAAAGAGCTGCAGTCTATCAAAATCGGGGACAGCATCGAGGTGTTTATAGAAGACAGAGAGGATGCAGAGGGTAATATCGTCCTGTCTAAGGAAAAGGCGGATAGACGTAAGGTATGGGAGAATATCGAAGAGGTCTATAAAAAGGGGAAGCCTATCCATGGAAAGGTTGTTGGTAAGGTGAAGGGTGGATTAAATGTCGATATAGGGATTAAGGCTTTTTTACCCGGTTCACAGATCGATGTCCGCCCCATCAGGGATTTGGATAGGATGATGGGACAGACCTGTCAGGTTAAGATTATAAAGATGGATCAAAAACGTGGGAATGTTGTGGTCTCGAGGCGCGCATTGATCGAGGAGCAGGTTAAAAAGATGCGTGAGCAGACATTAGAGGCGCTGGAGGAGGGACAGTTATTAGAGGGTTATGTGAAGAACATCACCGATTATGGTGTGTTTGTGGACCTGGGCGGCATAGACGGTTTGTTGCACATCACGGATATCTCATGGGGCCGTATCGGGCATCCATCAGAGGTCTTTAAGGTTGGAGAAAAGATATCAGTCAAGGTGTTAAAATATGATCCAGATACAGGCAGGGTATCCCTTGGCCATAAGCAGAAGACACCCGATCCATGGATAAGCATTGATGATAAGTATTCGGTAGGTTCAAAAGTCCAGGGAAAGGTGGTTAGTATTACAGACTATGGTGCATTTGTCTCTGTAGAAGAGGGGGTAGAGGGGCTTATTCACATATCGGATATGTCATGGACGAATGAGGTGAAGCATCCTTCCAGGATGGTGTCAGTTGGCGAGATAGTCAATGCTGTCGTCCTGAATATAGACAGGCAGAACAGGAAGATATCTCTGGGATTAAAGCAGGCAGAGCCAAATCCATGGGATGTGATTGACAGGAAGTATCAGGGGGGCACTATTATAGAAGGCAAGGTCAGGAACCTTACGGAATTTGGGGCCTTTGTAGGATTGGAGGAGGGTATTGACGGTCTGATACATATTTCAGACATGTCATGGTTAAGGCATATAAAACATCCCTCTGAAGTATTAAAGAAAGGACAAAGCGTCCAGGCCGTGGTACTGAAGGTTGACAAGGAAAAGCAGCGCATCTCCTTAGGGCTTAAGCAGTTGACCCCTGATCCATGGCTGAAGGATGTTCCTGAAAAATACTCTGTCGGCAGTTTCGTGAAGGGGAGGGTTGTAAGGATTACAGACTTTGGTATCTTTGTTGAGCTTGAAGAAGGGATCGAGGGACTGATTCATGTCAGCGAGTCTGGTGTTGAGCCCCCTGTCAGGGCTGAGGATGTTATGAAAGCAGGGGATGAGATACGGGCAAAGGTTATCAAGATAGATTCAGCAGATAAGAAGATCGCCTTGTCTATCAAGGAATATAATAAGGACCTGGAAAGGGCAGAGGTCAAAGAATATATGGATAGCCAGGGAGGGGGGAGCATTAAATTAGGTAAGGCAGCCAGGAAGATAACAGAGGAATAAATTACCGAGCTGTAATCGTCGCCATGAGAAAAAGACACCCCATACTGTTTACCTTTTTTTCCTTATTTGTTCTTGCCATCTTTATATTCGTCATTGCCTATGTTGTGACCATCGGAGCGGGGAGATGGTCTCTGATACCTGGAGATAAGATCGCTGTGGTGAAGATTGAGGGTGTAATCCTTAACTCCAGCGATATCATCGAAGAGCTCAAAGAATACAATTCAAATGACTCAGTCAAGGCGATCCTTTTGAGGATTGACAGTCCTGGCGGCGCTGTTGCCCCATCACAGGAGATCTATGAGGAGGTTAAAAAGATAAGGGATGAAGGGAAAAAGAAGGTGGTTACTTCTATGGGGAGTGTCGCGGCGTCCGGTGGTTATTATATAGCAAGTGTGTCTGATAAGATTGTGGCCAACCCGGGGTCTATTACAGGGAGCATCGGAGTCATACTGGAACTTGCAAATGTCAGCGGTTTCATGAAGAAGGTCGGTGTGGAGAGTGTCGTTGTGAAGAGCGGTAAGTATAAAGACATCGGGTCTGTTTTCCGCACGATGACGAAAGAAGAGCGGGATTTGCTGCAGGGGGTTATTGATGATACCCATGATCAGTTTATAGAGGCTGTGTCTGAGGGGCGCGGGATTGACAAGGATAAACTTATCCCGATAGCAGATGGCCGGGTTTTTACAGGACGACAGGCTAAGGAATTAGGACTTGTCGATGAGATCGGGAATATGCAGGATGCTATAAAGATCGCAGCAGATATGGTGGGTATCATTGGAGAACCCTCGATCATAGAGAAGAAGAAAAGATTTTCTATTATTGATCTGATCAGAAACAGGTCCCTGATAGATTGGATAGGGACTGGGAAGAGTATTGTAGGGGGAGAGGGGATATTCAACATGAAATATCTCCTGGTGTATTAAAGGAGGAGTAAATGACAAAGACGGATCTCATTGAAAAGGTATCGCTGAAGACAGCAGGTCTGACAAAAAAACAGACAGAGATTATCGTCAATATGCTGTTTGACAGTATTAAAGAGGCATTGGCCTCTGGTGACAAGATAGAGATAAGGGGATTTGGCAGTTTCAGGATAAGGAGCAGGCGCAATCGTGAGGGCCGGAATCCAAAGACAGGAGAGTCCGTTGTTGTGCCTCAAAAAAGGGTCCCCTTTTTTAAGGCAGGTAAGGACTTAAAAGAGCTTGTTGATGGGAAAACAGTGGGCTAACCTCAAGATCCAAATTTTCCAACAATTTCCAGGAGCGGTACTTCCACTTGGGTCTTGTTTTTCATGTCCCGGAGTGTCACCACTCCTTTTGCCAGCTCATCCTCTCCGAGGATGAGGACATGGGCTGCGTTGAATTTATCCGCCTTTCGCATCTGGCTCTTAAGGCTCCCATTGCTGTAGTCCATGATGGCGGAGATGCCTTCTTTGTGTAACTTGTTTATCAGTGAAAAACCCTGCTCCTGCGCCTTCTCTCCCAAGGCAACGATAAAGAGAAAAGGCGATTGCTTTTCTACAGGACTACTGTCAAATAAAGAAACGAGCCTCTCCATCCCAATAGAGAAGCCTATAGCAGGGGTAGACGGCCCTCCAAGTTCTTCCACAAGGGTGTTATATCTTCCACCGGCGGCAACGGTATTCTGGGCGCCTAAAGAACCGCTCACAAATTCAAAGGCGGTGTGCGTATAGTAATCAAGTCCCCGGACAAGCCTCTGATTGATCACATAGGGGACTCCAGCCGATTTCAAGGAATCCTGGACCTTGTTGAAGTGTGTGAGGCAATCGGCACACAGATAATCAAGGGTCTTTGGTGCCTCTCCGGAAAGGGCATGGCAATGTGAAGATTTGCAGTCGAGTATCCTCAGCGGGTTTAACTCAAACCTCCTCTGGCAGTTTTCGCACAGCTCGCTTAATCTTCCAGCAAAGAAATCCCTTAAGGCCTCTCTAAATTGTGGTCTGCAGTTCGGACAACCGATGCTGTTAATCTGAAGCTCAAGCCCACTGATATCCAGAGATTGGAAAAGCAGGTTGAGCATCGATAGCATCTCGGCATCGATCATCGGGTGTTCAAATCCAAAGACCTCTGCGCCTATCTGATAGAACTGACGATAGCGTCCGGCCTGGGGTCTCTCCCGCCGGAACATGGGTCCTATATAGTATAGTTTTGAGAATGGAGATGCCTGGTTTAAGCTATGTTCTATATAGGACCGGACTACGGATGCAGTCCCCTCAGGCCTCAGGGCGATCTTTTTCCTGTCCCTGTCTTCAAAAGTATACATCTCCTTTTCTACGATGTCCGTTGTCTCGCCGATGCTTCTTAAGAAGAGTTCTGCTGCCTCGATTACGGGGATGATGATCTCTGAGTAACCAAAGGTATGAAAGATGTTGCGGGCCTTTTGCTGGATATGCTGCCATGCCATGGCCTCATCAGGCAATATGTCTTTAACCCCTTTGACGCCCTGGATCTGTTTCATCTGAAAATACCCCTCACCCTATCCCTCTACCTTAGAGGAGAGGGAATTTTCAATTTATGGTGCTCCTGTGACGGTGAGCATAAACAGTCTGCCGCCCATGAATTCCCCGGTCACCTTGTCTCCAACCTTTAAGGCCGATGGCAAGGCCATATTCCCATTTCGCATGACCATAACACCTTCATAGAGGATGATATTGACCTTTTTAAGGACCCCCTCTTTTACAGTAATCACATGGAGATCATTGTTCATCTCTGCGATCTCACCTTCTATCTTGCCGGAGCCCGTCTCATTTCCATAATAAAGGGTGGTAAGATCAAATTTCCTGATAGGTTTATTGTCTTCAGGCGGGTTGCCTGCTGTGATAAAGACGATCTCTCCCCCATATACAGGACACGCCTCGCCGCCTGAGGTATAGATATAAGTCCATATCCGGTATTGAGTCCCGGGCTCAAGCGGTGACTCCGGGGTTATCGTCTCTTTGTCTCCCTCCCAGGCTACCTGTCCGCCGACCCCCCATTCTGTGGTCAGGAGTGTTCCAAGGCCATACCGGCCACCGGCTATATTTATAGATTCAAGCATCGGTTTATAGTTATGAATACCTGCAGGAAGTTGAAATGAAGTCTTATCCCATGTTATCACAATAGACGCTGTAGGGTCTGCAGCCTTTGCTTTGTCCGTGGGTTGAGAGGACACTATTTTGATGGGTGGCGGACATACGGCATATGAAGAGAGATCAAAGATCAAAAATATAAAATTAAAAATACATATCAAGACGCAAAATTTATTTTTTTCATTTTTAAATTTTGATTTGTCATTTTGCATTTTGACTTTATAGTAACAGCAATAAATAAAGTTACATCCTTTGAGTCATTCCTGCGAAAGCAGGAATCCAGAATTTGGCGATGAGAATGGATTCCCACTTTCGTGGGAATGACAAACTGCTGCATGCTTATTATGTATACATATTTATTGCCTTTACTATATCATGAAATGGAATCTGCCAGGACTGTAACCGTGTTCTTCAGGACTTCCATAAAACCGCTGCTGATGGTCATCGTACTCTTTACGCCATTCTGGCCGGTAATTTCGAGATTGCCGGATTTGAGGCTGGTAATCAAAGGGGCATGATCTGCAAGAACCCCGAGGTATCCGACGTCCCCAGGGGCTATAATAGAGCTTACCTCCGCATCATAGAACGTCTTCTCAGGAGTAATGATTAGTAATCTGAAATTTTTGGCCATATCTATTCCTGATGGTCTCGTAAAAAGTCGTCATTCCTGCCTCTATCTTACTTCTTACCTCTAACTTAAAACGCAGGGTAAACCCGGGGGCAAAAGCCCTCGGCTACGAGCCTGCGGCTACATCTTTTCTCCCCCCCATCAGGCTCCTACCTTCATCTTCTCAGCCCTCTCCAGGACCTCCTCAATCGGGCCTGCCATATAGAATGCCTGCTCCGGGACGTCATCGACCTTTCCTTCGATAATCATCTTAAAGCCCTTGATCGTATCCGCTAATTTGACGTATTTGCCTGGGGTTCCGGTAAATGCCTCGGCGACAAAGAAGGGCTGAGAGAGATACTTCTGTATCTTCCTCGCACGGTTGACAGTGAGTTTATCCTCTTCGGAGAGTTCGTCCATACCGAGGATGGCGATAATATCCTGAAGGTCTTTATACCTCTGGAGTATCTTCTGGACTGTACGGGCAACCGAGTAGTGCTCTTCACTGAGAATCTTTGGATCCATTAATCGGGATGTTGAATCCAGGGGGTCTACTGCAGGGTAGATTCCGAGTTCTGAGATTTGTCGCGAAAGGACTGTCGTGGCATCGAGATGAGTAAATGTGGTTGCAGGCGCCGGATCCGTTATATCATCCGCAGGCACATAGATGGCCTGTACCGACGTGATAGAGCCCTTCTTAGTCGAGGTGATCCTCTCCTGCAGCTCTCCCATCTCTGTCCCGAGGCTTGGTTGGTATCCTACCGCCGAAGGCATTCTTCCAAGGAGTGCAGAGACTTCAGAGCCTGCCTGGACGAACCGGAAGATGTTATCGATAAAGAGCAGCACATCCTGATTCATCTCGTCCCTGAAATACTCAGCGATGGTCAGACCGCCAAGGGCTACCCGAAGTCTTGCCCCCGGGGGTTCGTTCATCTGTCCAAAGACAAGGGAGGTCTTATTGATTACGCCTGACTCACTCATCTCAAGGTAGAGGTCGTTCCCTTCCCTGGTCCTCTCTCCCACACCTGCAAATACAGAATAGCCCCCATGTTCTGTGGCGATACTCCTGATCAATTCCATAATAATAACTGTCTTGCCAACGCCTGCGCCGCCAAAGAGTCCGATCTTTCCTCCCTTTGCATAAGGTGCGAGAAGATCAATCACCTTTATTCCTGTCTCAAGTATCGAGGTAACGGGTACCTGTTCCTCGAACAGAGGGCTTGGCCTGTGGATAGGCCAGCGATTTTCAGGATTAGATATAGGTCCTTTTTCATCGATGGTATCTCCGAGGAGATTAAATATCCTGCCCAGTGTCTGCTCCCCTACAGGCACAGATATAGGGCCCCCTAAATTCTGGACTTTCATTCCCCTGACGAGACCATCCGTGGATGACATGGCCACACACCTTACGATGTCATTCCCAACGTGCTGAGCGACTTCAACGACAAGATTTATCCCCCTGTCTTTATCCTCAATCTTTAGTGCATTGAGGATCGGGGGGAGATTCTCCCGTGGGAAACGGACATCTACTGTTGGCCCGATCACCTGTACGATTGTTCCATAGTTCATGGTATTAGTACCTCCATAATAAAATTAAAAATCAAATATCAAAAATCAAAATGACAGATTAAAATGCAAAAATTATATCTTCCTTCATATTTAAATTTTGATTTGTCATTTTGCATTTTGATTTTTAATCTTTAATTTTACTTTAACGCCTCTGCCGACGTTACGATCTCGGTTATCTCCTTGGTGATCGCTGCCTGACGTGCCTTATTCCGCATCAGGGTCAGCCGGGTTATCATATCGTCCGCATTGTCCGTGGCAAGCTTCATGGCCATCATCCTTGCAGCATTCTCTGACGTGAATGACTCAGCTAATGATATATATATTTTAGTCGTCACATATTTTGGCAATAACTTCTCGAATATCTCCCCCACATTGGGTTCAAAGATGTATTGTAATCCTTTATCCCCCTGAGATTTTTCGGGGGCCTCTACATTTAAGAATTTTACGATCATGGGTTTATAGGAGAGGACAGACCGGAATGAGGTATAGAGGAGATAGACTTCATCAACAACGCCGGAGAGATAATAACCTGTTATCTGATCTGTGATATCCTCAACCCGTTTATAGTCCATCTTCCCGCCTAAATCCACAACCTTGTCCAATATCTCCCAATCTCTCTTCTTAAAATAATCAAACCCCTTTTTACCGAGCAGAACTATTTTAGCATTGTTATTAAGATTTCTCAAAAAGGACTCCGCCTTAAGGATGATGTTCGTATTATAGGAGCCGCATAACCCTCTGTCAGACGTCACTATGATTAATCCTGTACTCTTTACTTCCCTTGCCTGGAAAAATGGGTGTGAGAATTGGCCTGTCTGCGATAACCTGACCAACAGCTCTTCCAATTTTTTAGCATAAGGCTTTGCCTGCTGTAGTCTGCCTTCCGCCTTTTTCACCCTTGAGGCAGCTACCATCTGCATGGTACGGGTGATCTGTTTTGTCTTTTGTGCAGCTATAATCTTCCTTCTGATCTGCCGTAATGTTAACATTATATATTCTTTTTATTTAGGACGCAGGCTAAAGCCTGCGGCTACTTTCTTATTTCTTCCTCTCCTGCCACCTCTTTTTAAAGATCACTACAGCCGCATCGATCTTTTTGCTTATCTCGTCAGAAAGGGTCTTGCCCTTTTCTATCTCATGACCCACATCCGGATATTCCTTCTCCATAAAGGCGAGGAACTCCTTTTCAAAATTGCGGACATCACTGGCAGGGACATCGTCAAGATACCCTTTGGTACCCGCATAGATGATCATGACCTGCCGGGAAACTGAGACCGGTTCATACTGATCCTGTTTGAGGATCTCTACCATCCTCTCTCCACGGATAAGCTGTGCCTGTGTTGCCTTATCCAGATCAGAACTGAACTGGGCAAACGCTGCCAATGCCCTGTACTGGGCAAGATCAAGGCGGAGTCTTCCTGCCACCTTTTTCATGGCCTTAGTCTGGGCATTTCCTCCAACCCTGGAGACCGAAAGCCCAACGTTGATAGCCGGTTTTACACCTGCATAAAAGAGGTCTGGTTCAAGATATATCTGGCCATCGGTAATAGATATGACATTCGTGGGGATATAGGCTGACACGTCGCCGGCCTGTGTCTCAATAACCGGCAGGGCCGTTAAGGAACCTCCTCCCAGATCATCCTTTAACTTTGCGGCCCTCTCAAGCAATCTTGAGTGGAGATAGAAGACATCACCGGGATAAGCCTCTCTGCCTGGCGGCCGCCTGAGCAGGAGCGACAACTGACGGTAGGCCTGGGCATGCTTTGAAAGGTCATCATACATAACCACGACATGCTTCCCGTTATACATAAACTCTTCCCCGATAGCACACCCTGTATAGGGGGCTATATACTGCAATGAGGCGGGGGTATCGGCAGTTGCAGAGACTACGGTCGTATATTCCATGGCGCCATATTTCTCTAAGAGCTTAACGACGGCAGCCACGTTGGATGCCTTCTGTCCTATGGCAACATAGATGCAGAAGATGCCACTGTTTTTCTGGTTTATGATCGTATCCAACAACACGGCGGTCTTTCCGGTCTGCCTGTCACCGATGATCAGCTCTCTTTGACCTCTGCCAATAGGGATCATTCCGTCTATGGCCTTAATCCCGGTCTGAACAGGCTCTTTAACAGGCTGTCTTTGAACGACATTCGGGGCCCTTCCTTCAAGAGGACGATACTTGCTGGTCACGATGGGTCCTTTATCATCCAAGGGTCTTCCCAGCGGGTCTACAACCCTGCCGATAAGGGCCTCTCCAGCAGGGACCTGGGCGATCTTCCCTGTTCTCTTGACGGTATCTCCTTCCTTGATATGGGTATCTTCTCCGAAGAGGATAGCGCCAACATTGTCCTCTTCCAGGTTAAAGATCATGCCTATCACTCCACCGGGAAACTCTATCAGTTCTCCAGCCATTGCATCTTCAAGTCCGTATATCCGGGCGATGCCGTCTCCTACCTGGAGTACCGTTCCTACGCTCTCCATATGGAGTTCTGACTCAAACTTTTCCAGCTCCATCTGGATGATTGAACTGACTTCTTCTGGTTTTAATGCCATAGTACTTTCTCCTTCAAAAACGTGAAAGGTCTTTTCCAATATTCAACTACTGATGACTATTAGCTGTCAGCTATTAGCCGTCGGTAGACTGCTAATAGCTGATCGCTGATCAGTTTCGCTCTGTCTCAGACCTTAAGCCTGTTCAGTGCATCACCCAAATCCATGAGTTGTCTTCTTACGCTTCCGTCAATAATCAGATTTGGAGTTTTTATAATAATACCTCCCAGTATTCCGGGATCCGCATAGAAGGCCAATTGTACACTCTTTTTCATTACCCTTTCAATCGCATGACGCAGCTTCGCTATCATGATCTCATCTAAGGGATATACAGTGATGACGTCTGTCCTTTGTATCGCCATTTCGGCGTCATACAGCCTTTGATACTCCTCTATAATCTCTCTAAAGTATAGCAACCTGTATTTTCTTACCAGCAGGAGAAGAAAGTTTATCGAGGTCTGGATCAGGGAAGGAGATAGTACCTTTTTCACCAGTACCATCTTATCTTCCTGAGTGATATGAGGGCTTTCAAGAAATCGCTTCAAAGCCGGATTCTCGGAGAGAAGCTTTTTAACAAAAAGCAACTCTTCAAGAATCTTCTCCATTTCCCCGGTCTTCTTGGTAACATTCAACAGGGCGCTGGCATATCTTTCAGCAATGATCCTCTTTTTCACCTTAATTTACCCGCTCAAGGCTCTCTATGAAATCTGCCACAAGCCGTTTCTGACGGTCTCTGTCTAATTCTTCTCTAAGGATTTTTTCTGCTGCTCTGATAGCGATATCAGTCATCTGATTCCTTAATTTTACCCTGGCCTTTGAGACCTCCATTTCTATATTGGCCTTTGCCTTATCTAAGGTCTTCTGGGCCTCTTCTCTGGCCTTCTCCTGAATATCTATTGCAATCCTCTGTCCCTCTGAGATGGCCTCCTGTATCCGCTGCCTGGCCAGCGCATCTATCTCGGCGAGTTTGGCCTTATAGTCTTCCTCCAGCCGGGATAGCTCTGACTTAACTCGCTCGATGTTATTAAACTCAGAGGAGATCTTTTCCCTTCGCTCATCTATAAGGGTGAGAAGAGGTTTCCACGCAAACTTCTTCAGCAGCCACAGGAGTATTAGAAAACCTAATGCCTGGGTAAGTATTTGATAAATGTCAAGATTCAATTTCCACCTCTTTATTCTTAGCCGCCAATTTTACCCTGAAGGATCAACACAGTTAGCAGGGCATAGATTGTCAATGCTTCAATAAAGGCTGCGCCGATAACCATCGCGGTCTGGATCTTGCCTGCGGCCTCTGGCTGTCTGCCAATAGCCTCCATGGCTGAGCTAACGGCCTTTCCTAAGCCTAATCCAGACGCGATTGCTGCAATTCCTACGGTTGCTGGTAATGCAAAACCTAATGCTGTTTGAGCGTCCATCGAATTTCCTCCTTTCATGTTAAATTCGGAGTGCGGAATGCGGAACGCGGATTTTAAATTCCGCACTCCACATTCTGAATTCCGCAATTAATACAAACGTATTAACTAAAGTGACATCCTACGAACGTAAGAAATGGCTTTAGACAAGGCGGACGACGAGGAAAACCGCAGGCGTACTATTTGCGGTACGTCGAGGATTTCCGAGGAGTCCAACGCAGTATAAAACCATTTATTGCGTTCGTATTAGTTAATGTTCCTCATGGGGCAACATAAACAATATATAGATACTACTCAACATCGTAAACACCAGCGCCTGAATGGTTCCTGTGATGATTGCCAGGAGCATAAAAGGGGTCTGAAGCGGCAGTCCGACAGGGCTCCCTATAAAACTCAGGGTTAATATGCCGAGAGAGACAAACGCCGCGATAAGGGCATCTTCGCCAAGTATATTTCCAAATAACCTAAGAGAGAGACTCAGGGGTTTTATCAGCTCTTCCATGATATGGAGCGGGAGCATGAGGGGGATAAAAAGAAACCCTGTGATATCCCTTGGCCTTCCGAGAAGATGGTCTATATATCCGATGACGCCGAGTCTTCTGAGACCTGTATACTGCACGTAGCAAAAAACAGTGATGGCCAGTCCAATGGTTGTGTTAAGGCTCGATGAAGGGGATTTCATCCCTGGCACCAGACCACTGATGTTCATGACAAGTATGTATATGAAGAGTGTGCCGAGGAAAGGGGTGTAATGCCTTCCATAATGATGGCCAAGCACCCCGCATATGAGATCATCAAGTCTTTCAACGCACAGCTCTACAAAGTTTTGAAGCTTACTGGGGATCAGGGACCTGTTTTTTGTTGCAAGTCTTGCAACAATGGCCAATATCGTAATTATGATTACGGAGAAGAAGATGTTTTCATAGTGATGGAGAAACCTGACGACAGGAGATTCTCCAAAAAGTTCATTTAAGAGAGTAAGTATATTGGCAATTTCTGGCGTGCTGCTATGCGCCTCTTCCATAATTCCTGAACCCTATTTTCTTTACACTTCGAAGGACCTCGCAGTTTGCGGCGTGGTTCTTCAAATAGATGCCTGATGCCCTCAAAACAAAAACGATTAATATCAATGAAAACCCGGCGATTATACCATACAGGGATAGATTAGTATACCGTATAATGAGGTATCCGGTTCCGTATAATACAGGGAATTTTAATATGCCGGCTGTGGCCCCCCACATCTTATTTGAGGGAGTAGCCGACAGGGTCATGGTCAAAACCCAGTACAGTAAAAATATGTTGACAATATTCCACACAGCCCCTGCCATAAAACCAAGCGCGATGGAAGGGCCAAAATAGACGAGTAGAAAAGGCGCAAACAGGAGAGCGACTACTATGGATACCTTAAACGACCTGTGAATGAAGTCCTTTTGCATCATTTTCTTCCCTGATCACTGCTATTCTGGCCTGCCCTGGTGATGATCGTAATGGTCTGCCTGATACTGGCTACAAAGCCAATGACCAGGAAGAAGACCATGAGCCATGGTCCGGTACCCAATCTCTTATCTAAGTAATTTCCTATAAGATATCCGACTGCCGGCCCTGATAAGAGTACGACCGGGATTGTGGTCAGTAATCCCAATTGGCGAAGCAAACGGTACTTATTTTCTTCGCCGTTTTTCACCAGTCCCCCCCAAACCCTAAAAATAACCCGAAACATTAGCAGTTGCTATATTGTTTGTCAAATTATTTTTTTGTCCACGGATAGAATGGGAGTTTTGCGACTGTGGCGGTGAGTCTTTTGTTGTCTTTGTCTGTATAAACTTCTTCACCTGGTTCACTATATTCTATCCTTATGTATCCCAGGGCTATGGTTTTATTAAAGGTTGGCGAAAGGCAGCTACTGGTAATGAAGCCAATAGGATGTTCAATGTCATGGACCACCTTGTATAGCTTATCACCCCTCTGAGGAATAATTCCTTCATGGATATAGAAGCCCGTGAGGGTCTTATTTACATGCCCCCTGAACTTTATGCGGGCTATCGTCTCCTGGCCAATATAACAACCCTTGTCATAACTGATGGCCTTATCGAGGTTGGCCTCAATGGGTATCGTGTGCTCGTCCATGTCAATGGAGTAGAGTGGAGTGCCGGCCTCAATGCGCAGGGTCTCAAGGCTATCAAGGCCGAAAGACATTATCCCATACTCTTTGCCTGCCTCAACTAACCTTCTCCAGACATCAGGGAGTTCATCCCACAGGGCATATATATCATATCCATCCTCACCGGTATAAGATGTTCTGACCACCTTGCAGCTGACATGTTTTATGGGGAGGTTCCTATGGGAACACTCCGGCATATCCCTAATCTCTGTATCCGTTACTTTGCTCAAAACCTGTTTTGACAGCGGCCCCTGGATAGTCATCAGGCCATATTTTTCTGTAACATCTTCTATGATCACATCTTCTCTGAATAGATAGTGTGTCAGGGTCTGTACCATCTTTTCCGGGAGCCCAGGTTCTACATCGATCAGAAAAGAATCCGCATCACAATAGATGCGCATATAGGCGAGCAACCTTCCCTTAACATCAAGAAGGGTTGAATATGCCCCGTTGTTTGGAGTGAGTTTCGTGATATCCTGGGAGAGTATCTTCTGAAGAAACATGGTCCTGTCTTTGCCAGAGATGCGTACCTTCCCCCTATGGGATGCATCCATAATTCCCACCCTGTTTCTAACGTTAAGATGCTCTGCAACAGGATTCCCATAATGTGCTGGTACCTCCCAGCCGTTTATTTCAACAAACTTTGCACTGAGGGATTTGTGGATGTCGTGGATTGGTGAAGTTTTCATAGTACAGCCATGATAGTATTAAGGCATTTTAAGGTCAATACAATAACTATTGACCCTGATATCAGATTTTGAATAGAATAACCCATGATGTGGATAGCAAAGAGCCCTTTACATACAGCCCGTTCTCATCCGGCTACGGTTTCCTATAAAGGGAAGCTATATGTCTTTGGGGGTGGGGGTCCGAATTTTCTGAGCCTCGATACAGTGGAGATCTATAACCCTCGTACGGATACATGGTCATGGGGCAGTCCTATGCCGACCCATAGATCCGGCGCCGTCGCTGCATTGATAAATGACAGGGTCTACGTTATCGGTGGCGGTTATAAGAAACCGGATGGCCAGTTTAAGTTCCTGACTACTGTAGAGATATATGATCCGGCTCGGGACAGATGGGAAACGGGTCCTGATATGATTATGCCTCATGACTACCCGGGAGTCGCTGTGTCAGGTAATCATATTTATATTATGGCTGGGCATCATCCTGATGCCACAGAAGGTGGGCCTTCAAAAGACCCGGGTTTTACCTTTTGTGAGACGTTAAATGTTAATCAAGACAGATGGGTTGAGATCGCGCCATTGCCTGTGCCACGGTTTGCCCTTAAAGGTGCTGTCCTGGATGGAAAGATCATCGCAACCGGGGGAGTGGCCTTTACTGGAAAGGGCTTAACGGAATACGATCTGATAGATATCTATGAGCCAGTGAGAGATGCCTGGACTAAGGAGGAGAGCTTTGCCCTCCCCTGGCCTGCGGCAGCCCATGGGGTATGTATCCATAAGGGATGCCTCTACATATTTGGAGGTTACAGTACAAACGGGATCCATACCAGGGCGGCCTGTTATAGTCCGGATACTAAGGAATGGAGAGCTCTCCCTCTGATGGATAAACCTCGTGCGGCCATGGGGGTTGTATCTATAGAAGATACAATTTATCTGATCGGAGGCTGGGAGGTGGATGGAAGGACGGTCATGGATACGGTAACAGCTGAAATGACCCCCGCCTTGCAAATTCCTTTTCTATAGCAGCGAGGACCGCCTTTTTGGATACTCCCCATTTCGGGGCAATCAGGTATTCCCCTTTTAGTTCCCCTGTGAGCCGCTGAATAGCAACATTGGACGGGATCCTCTCAAGGAAGTCACAGGCAAGGGCTACGTACTCCTCCATCGTCAGGGTCTTTATCTGACCTGCCCTGTATTGTTTGGCGAGCAGTGTGTTTTCTGCAACATAGAGGTGGTGAATCTTAAGTCCGTCTATGTTAAACCCTGCAAGGGCATCTGCTGTCTGCATCATCATCGCATGGGTTTCTCCCGGAAGGCCTAAAATAGTATGGACACACACCCTGAGTCCCCTCTGTTTTGTACGGAGTAGCGCATCTGCGAATTGTTCATAGGTATGCCCTCTGTTCATCCAGAGGAGTGAGTCATTGTGCATGCTCTGAAGGCCGATCTCTACCCACAAATGCGTCTTTTCAGAGTAAAAGGCAAGAAGGTCCAGGACATCTTCAGGCAGGCAATCAGGCCTGGTCCCGACAGAAAGGCCGATCACCTCCGGGGAGGAGAGCGCCTCGTCATACAGTCCTTGTAGCAGGCTTACGGGCCCATAGGTGTTCGTATAGGCCTGAAAGTAGACAATAAACTTCTCTGCCTTAAAATGGTTCTTGTAGAAAGAAATCCCCTGTTCTATCTGTTCCCGGATACTTCTTTTCTCACCTTTAGAATTGGGGCTGAAACTCTTGTTGTCGCAATAGATGCAACCGCCATACGCCACAAGGCCATCCCGGTTGGGGCATGTAAATCCTGCATCAAGGGCAATCTTGTAGACCTTAAAGGGAAAAATCTTCTTGAGATATTCGCCGTATGAGAAATAGTATTTGCTCATGATGATTGTGTTACCGGCCGTACTTCCCCATGATTACGGCCTTGCCGAGGATATGCCCCTTCATCTTATTCTCTACCTCTTCCTTCGAGGCCTTTGACCCCAATCCGAGGGCAGGGATATCGAGGGCATAGAGTGTAAAGAAATACCGGTGGGCTGGACCCTTCGGCGGGCAGGGACCTCCGTAACCGACACGGCGGAAACTGGTCATGCCCTGTTTTGCCCCATCCGGCAGCGTAGCCTCCTTAGAGACTCCTTCAGATAATCCCGTTGTCCCCGCGGGGAGGTCATAAAGAACCCAGTGGTTGAATGTCCCGACGGGTGCATCAGGGTCATCCATAATCAGGGCAAAACTCCTTGTGGCTGCCGGTGCCCCTTCCCATGAAAGCCGGGGAGAGGCATCAGGGCCATCACAGGTATACTGCCCGGGTATGGTACCCCCTTCCTTAAAGGCTGTGCTATTGATTGTGAAAGCCATACGTTCACCCCCTTTTTGGGCTGATATCTCAGCGCCTGTTAGAGTAATAAGGGTATAAAAAAGTCCTATGAAGAGAATGATATATTGGCGGTGCATGTGACCTCTCGAATTCTGAACCCGTTACGTTTACATTATAAACCTATGAAATGTGATAATGCAATATTGACGACTTCGTAAAAAGTCGGGTGCCCTCTGGGCGTGCGGCGTTGCGCTGCATCCTTCGTCATTGCGGCGTACCTAAAAGTACGCCTCATTCCTCAGGATTTGCGCGCCTTCGGGTACCCGCTTGCGGGTGATGGAGCTTTTTACGAAGTCGTCCACTTTCATGACTTTTTACAAGGCCATCAATATTGACGAGTCAGCTGGCGGACAATTTTTTAGTTGACACAAGGGTGGGATTATTGTTATTTTGTAAGCATGTTAAACAGTTTGAAGAATACCGATTTTCCTGTCCTGCATCGTGACCGTCTTGAAACGCTGCAGGTCAATATATGCTATCAGTGTAATCAGTCCTGCCAGCATTGTCACGTTGACGCGGGGCCTGGGCGGCATGAGCACATGGATGGGGAAACGGTACAAGAGGTAATCCGGTTTCTCGGCGTGTCCGGTGTGAAGACGCTGGATATCACCGGCGGCGCCCCGGAGCTCAATCGCCACTTCCGTGACCTTGTGAAGGGAGCAAGAGAGCGTGGGGTCCATGTTATAGACAGATGCAACCTTACGGTAATGGAAGAGCCGGGGCAGGAAGACCTTCCTGAATTTCTTGCCAGCCATCAGGTTGAGGTTGTAGCCTCGTTACCTTGCTATCTTGAAGAGAATGTAGACCGCCAGCGCGGCAAGGGGGCCTATAAGAAAAGTATACCTGCCCTGCGTCGTTTCAATGCCCTGGGTTACGGGCTGCCTGATTCCGGCCTCCTGCTGAATCTGGTCTATAATCCCCTTGAACCGTTCCTCCCGTCGCCGCAGCATTCACTGGAGGCAGACTACAAACGGGAGCTCTTTCAGCGTTTTGGTATCGTTTTCAACCGCCTTTATACGCTGGCGAATATGCCCATACACCGTTTTGGAAAGATACTGGTATCCAAAGGGCAGTTTGACCAATACATGACCCTGCTCAAGGGGGCCCACCGGGAAGAGAACCTGTCTTCTATCATGTGCCGGACCCTTATCAGCGTGGACTGGCAGGGGTTTGTTTACGATTGTGATTACAATCAGATGCTGGGTTTACCCTTGCGCCTTAAGGATAGCCCCCGTGCCTGGCTTAGTGACCTCATGGGCGTGGACCTGCAGGGCAACCCGATTATAACAGCGGATCACTGTTATGGATGCACGGCGGGCCAGGGATCAAGCTGTGGTGGCGCCCTTGCTCAAGAAGAGGCCTGTGCTTAAAGCACAATTTTTTATCCGAAAACCCCATTCTTTATGTGTAGTCGCAACCTTTAGGTTGCGCCATCATGGAACGCAGGCTAAAGCCTGCGACTACAGCCTATTTTTATGCTTTGTGAGCCCTGGCTCATAAATGTTTCATAATCAACCAACGATGCAGAAGAAGCGCATCTCTATCATCATTCCTACCCTGAATGAAGCTGCGGTTGTAGGACCGACCCTTTTATCCTTGCAGCCCTTTCGTGAACGCGGCCATGAGGTGATTGTGGTGGATGGCGGAAGCCATGATCATACGACGACACTTGCTCTGGGCAGCGTGGACTACTTGCTTACTGCCCCGCGCGGACGCTCATCGCAGATGTCCGCAGGAGTAACAGCATCTCTGGGGCAGGTGATATGGTTTCTTCATGCAGATACCCTTCCGCCTCCGCAGGCTGATCACCTTATTCTGACGGCTATGGAACAGGGGATATGGGGCCGGTTTGACATAAAACTGTCTGGCGTGTATCTACTGCTGCGTGTCGTAGAACGTTTCATGAACCTCCGCTCACGCCTTACGGGTATTGCTACCGGGGATCAGGGAATTTTTATGCGACGGGAAGCCTTAAATGCTATAGGCGGGGTACCTTCTCAACCCCTTATGGAGGACATTGAATTAAGCAGGCGGCTAAAGCGGCTGGGAAGTCCGGTATGCCTGCAGGAGCAGGTCATTGCCTCGAGCCGGCGCTGGGAGGAGGACGGTGTGCTCTCTACCATCTTGCTCATGTGGCGCCTGCGGTTTGCCTATACCCTCGGTGCTGACCCCGCCCGATTGGTGCGGCGCTATTATACAGATCCATGAAGAGCGGTCTTTTACTGATAGTTGCCAAAGCGCCGGTGGCAGGATACGCCAAACGGCGTCTCATCCCTGCGCTTGGTGCGCAGGGAGCCGCGGTACTGCATGCCCGTCTTATCCGGCATACCCTTTCGACCGCGGCTGCCACAGGCCTTCCTACGGAACTCTGGTGCGCACCCGACACGTCTCACCCCTTCTTTGCCCAATGTACAGTGGATTATCCTGTCACACTCCGGTGTCAGGCCGGCCGCGATCTGGGTGAGCGCATGGAATATGCGTTCGTGGACGCCCTTAGGCGCAGTCCGTGGGTTGTTATGATAGGCTGTGACTGCCCGGCCCTGACCTCTTTAATGATTACGGAGGCATTTCATAGGCTGGAACATGGTTGCGATGCGGTGATCGGTCCTGCAGAGGACGGAGGCTACTACCTTATAGGGCTTCGTTGTCCGGAGCCGTCGCTATTCAGGGGTATCCCCTGGGGAACCGGTGTTGTCCTTGAGTATACGCGGGCCCGGATGCAGGCTCTCGGCTGGAAGTGGCAGGAACTCCCATGCTTTTGGGATCTGGATCGCCCTGAAGATCTTTCCCGCCTGGAGACTGTATGCCCGGAAATAAGCGGGAAGGGACCCTGAAGGGGCATGGCCCCACCCACGTTTCAGTGAGAGGCTCCAGGGGCCTAAAATTTTACTTGACATCATATATTGAGTTTTGTATTATACGCCATACCTTCCAACCGTTCTTTTATTATCATAAAAGCAGTAATGTGAGAGTGTGTGTACCCAAAAACTGTCAGAAAAGAGGTATAGATACTTGATGTTCTTTTTATGATGGAAGGTTAAAATCTTAATTAAGCCTTAGGGGGGCTTGGAAAGGAGGTGAGGCGAGATGAAGTTTAGAATATTGGCTGTTGTTGCAGCAGTCATGATGGTCTTTGTCTTTGCAGGCAGCAGTATGGCAAAGGTGACCAAGGACGACACCCAGATGTTCGGGAAGGTTACCTCGATCAGTGGAAAAAAGGTGACAATCGAGACGATTGGTGAGAAGTCTCCCCAGACATTTACGTTGAATATCCTCGATAACGCAATGGTCATGCAGAGCGATAATGGTAAGATACTGAAAGTAAGTGATATTAAAAACGGTAATACTGTAAATATCTACTGCTGGCGCAAAGGGGATGAGCTGTATGCCAGACATATATGGATCGAGGCGAAAGAGGATTATCTGACAAAGGCCATACTGAAGGATGCCAAAGACGGAAAGAACTATAAAGAAGTTGAGCCGTAAAAACGGATGAGAGGGGGTGAAAAGATATGCAGCGAAATAAATTATTTGTTTTTCTAATAGTAGGGATGGTCGGCCTGTTTCTGTTAGTGATGGCCCTTCCTGCACACGCAGCAAGGATTTCTAAAGAAGAGTTGGATGAGTTGAAGAAGGCCGGAGAGCGTTCTGATGATGAGTTAAGGGCAGCAGAAGGCGCTTATGGCAATGAAGCTATGAAGGCTATAGCAGGAGTGGGTACATCAACCTATGGAGTTGTAGGTTA
>JAHFEQ010000011.1:8908-36212 GCA_023248395.1 Nitrospirota bacterium | reverse complement strand
CAACCTTATCAAGTGCTGCAAAAATCCTATAACAAGCGTTATCAGCATGATAACGGAAAGGCTGGTGACGTGCACCAGGATGATCAGTAGAAGAAACACCCTTGAGACTTTTAGCCTCTGCAACAGCTCTTCGAATCTCAGGTTCCAAGGATATCAGATCATAAAGCCATAAGTATGAAAACGATCGTAAGGTCTCATCGTTACACCTTATCCATGTTAAATAATCTTTGTCACTTTGCTGCCGAGAAAAAAACTTAAGCTTTGGTTTTGGAAGTTCATTATATAGAGATTCCCACCCATATTTATCCAAATACTTTTACCCTCTAACATTAGCAAAATGAACTGTATTTTTATGCAAAAACGAAATGGGAATTTTCACGCTTGTTCTTTATTGTTTAAAAGGTCCATTTTCCACATTTCATTTTTTAAATCATTATCGTCTTTACCTTTTTCGCGGAGAAAATCTAAACGGCTTCTCCATTCACCAGCGTCCCAGCTTAACACCCGCTCGTTGTAAATACTTTCGACCTCTTCAGAACAATCACGCCTTAATATTAAAGAAAAAGAGTTAATCTTTTCGAGTTTTTCCTCAGCTTCTGGAATTTTAATTTTTCCACTTATCAGTTCAAGATAAACCTCCCTGAAGAGGTTATTCCAATTATTCACGATATTCATAACACCTCGTTGTTCAGACCAATTCCGTAAAGCTTCTTTAAGACTGTCGCTTGGAATAAATGCGGTGTCGTCCACAGGTTTAGTTTCTGAAAAAGCCTCCATTTCTTTCAGTTCGAGGTCTTCCCATTTTTTTAGTTTCTTGTTAAATTCATCATCCACCAGATCATTCATTTTTTTAAGGTCGTTTGCAATGTGTGAGAGTGGCATAAAAAAGAGGGGGGCTAAATTCTCCTTAAGTGAAAAAAATTCATGAGCAAGATCAAGACGCCAAACCCTTTCAGTAGAAGGAGACTTAGACAGGAAACGATCTTGAAGCCATCGCAGGTTTGAAAGGATTCTACTACAACGATCAAGGATAGCGATTCCTACTAAAAGAATCAGGATACCTAATATAACACTGACAACTGACATATTTCCTTTTCGGTGATAGTTATTATCAAAGCCCTAAAGTTCGCGACTACCAGTAATGATAGCTCCACTCCGATATTGGGAGCGTCAATGTACACCGATTGAATCAGCAGATAAAAATTATCCGCTATTTCTGATATGGTTCTATTTTTAAACCGACTATACTATTCTCTCACATTTTTTGCAAGTTTTTGACCTATGAATTCTCCCTTTAAAACCAATAAAAAAACTTGACAATGTAATTCTAAGTTTATATAATCTTATCTGTTTATGCGCATATCCTCACAAAGGGGGTCAGATGAAAAAACGATTAAACCTAACAATTGATTCAGATATTTATGATGCCTTGCAAGAGCTTCCCAGGAAGGTGAATATTTCTGAAGTGGTCACCTGGGTATTTAAAATCCTTTTGGAGGATTTTAAAAAAGGTGGAGAGCTCAACAAAGAAGAATTGGATAAGTTCCTGAGAAATACACCATGGGGAAAAGATTTTCAGGAGCGTTTACGAGAACACTGGGGGCCGGGGATTGAAAAGATAGATGCAAAGGTTGAAAAGATTAAAGGCGCTGTTAAACCTACGAGGAGAAGGAAATAAAAAGGAAATGGGCTTATGGATAACACAGCAAAAGAAATTTATCTCCTTCCAAATGGAAGATGTCCTTACTGTAGGGCACAACTAAGGGTGATTAATCCTGAAAGCACTGTGTACAAGACAAGGCTGCTAAAGATAATCAAGAATGGAAGATCATTGATCAAGTGCCCTGATTGCAGAAGTTTTGTTATTGTTGTTTAAGAACTGAATAATCTTTAAGGCAAAGAAGTCTTTTTAGACAAAGAAGCCGGGAACGGTTAGTTGATTCGCTCAACACTGTTTCCGGCTTTTTTATTTTCAGGAAATGACACGATGGATAACCCCTTGAGAAAAAGATCAGCCGATGTTTTCCCGCCTGCGATCCGGCGGGAAAACATCGGCCTAAACATGATTGATGAGATTGGTGTCTGGACTTTGCCGGATATGGGTAATCACCGGCAAAGTAGTACCTGTGTGTTGATGGAGTGTTTAATATTATGAGTATAGATATGTTTAATCTTACAACTTATGCAGCTGTAGATAGAAAACATTTAAATGAGATGGGATACATAAGAGAAGATACGACATGGAAATCTTTTTATAAGTTTTTCTGTGAAGTGGAGTATGGAAATATTATGTGGCAACCTCAGAAATTCAGGTCTGAGACTAATTATAAGATCCCCTATACCAAAGTGGATGTTAACCCAAAGTATTTTAATAACTACAATATGTTTCAATCATGGCTGTTTGGGTTGTTCTGTGAATCAGAGGATATAAGTTTGAATAGTTTTAATGTCTCCCGGATTGACTTGAAATCAGACATTGAAAATCTTTTTATTGATGCAGTTCTGCCTCGCCTGTATGCAATGGGTTATAGAAGGGATAGCGTAGGTTTATATAAGGGCACTATTTACATAGGATCTAATCCTAAGATAAGGATATATGACAAGATAAAAGAGATAAAAGCACGAGCAAGAAAGGGGGGTGATGTTACAGATTGTGAATTAGAAATGTTGTCGTCCGGTAAGCAGATCACTCGATTTGAAATACAAATTAGGGGATATAAGGGAACATTAAAGGATGTAGTTAATAACCCTGTGGGGTTGGCATCCTATTTTGACAAGCTCCAGTTCTATGACATGAAGGATGACGAAAAGATCGCCTCTATGGGGGGCTTACAGAGATTAATGTCAAGGATACCAAGGAAGTATAGGGTAGAGTATGAAACATTCAGGAATGAGGAAATACAGGCTCAGATTCGCAATAATTATATAAGCTCTGTCAAAGAGTGGTTTGAAGGGGATGATGGACGGGATGGTGTTCCTTTTTAAAAGATGTGATTATGAAATTATTAACTGTTAAAGAGGTTTCCGAAATACTCCGGGTAAAGACTTCTACTATTTACCAATGGGCTGAGACAGAGGAAATCCCATGCTTTAAACTTAACGGGTGTCTCAGGTTTTCAGAGGATGAAATATTGGCATGGATAAAAGACTGTAAAAAGAAATCCTATCTGGCGTATAATACCCTTGCAGATAGGAGGCCCAGGAAAGGACGGTTAGAATAATATAGGTCTGTACAAAAGAAATAGAAGTCAGTTTTATTGGATGTCTTTCAGGATAAGTGGCAGAAGAATATTTGAGAGTACTGAAACGGCAAACAAGAAACTGGCAGAGAAAATCTATGCAAAGAGGCTGACAGAGATCACCGAGGGTAAATGGTTTCCGAATGAGGCAAGGAAGAGGACATTTGACGAGCTGAAAGAAAGGTATATGGCAGAACATTCAAGAATAAATAAAGCTCCCAAGACAGCCATAAGAGATGAGGGCGCATTCAAGTGTCTTTCAAAAGTTTTTGGCGAGTTGGTGTTATCAGATATCACTTCCGGCAGAATATCTGATTACAAATCTCAGAGGATCAAGGACGGTGTCAAATCTGCTACGATCTTAAGGGAATTGGCAATACTAAGACATGCTATAAATCTTGCTATTCAGTGGGAATGGATGGAAGCAAATCCTTTTAGTAAGATCAAACTAATTCAGCCAAATAACAAGGTCGAAAGGTGGATTACACTGGAAGAGGAAAAACTGTTGTTAGACTCCTCAACTCCATGGCTGAGAGAAATAATAATATTAGCCATTAATACAGGGATGAGACAAGATGAGATACTCTCTCTCCAGTGGTCTCAGATTGACCTCTTTAGACGCGTTGTATGCCTCTTAATCACTAAGAATAAAGAAAAGAGGACTATACCCCTTAACCAGACTGTCATTGATCTTCTGAAGTCAAAAAACAGGGTGAGGCATATTTCGGGGTATCTCTTCCCCTCACAAGCCGGCACTAAGCTTGATGCAAGTAATCTTTTGAAATACTTCTATGATGCAAGAGAAAAGTCTGGGCTTGAAGATGTTCGATTCCATGATTTGCGACATACTTTTGCTACAAGACTCGCTCAGGCTGGTGTTGATCTGTATGTGATCAAGGAATTATTGGGTCATAAGACGATCACAATGACCCTGAGGTATGCGCATCACAATCCGGAATCTTTAAGGAGTGGAGTAGAAGTATTAGACAGGATTGGTGACATTTTGGTGACAGTCAGGGAAAAAGAGGATAGGGCAAAAGCTGTAAGTCATTGATTTCATGGAGCCGAGGATGGGATTTGAACCCACAACCTGCGCATTACGAATGCGCTGCTCTACCGTTGAGCTACCTCGGCATATTTTCTATCACTGCAGAGATTAATCTGCAGACGTCTTTACTGCATGATTCAACGGTCTTTACAACATCCTCATGCCGTAAAGAGGGGGCACTGGGTCCAGCCACACAGTTTGTGATAAACGATATCCCGAGGACGCTCATCCCAAGATATCTGCTCATGACAACCTCTGGTATCGTAGACATACATACGGCATCTGCGCCCATTATCCTCAGCATCTGTATCTCAGCTTGAGTCTCGTAAGACGGTCCGGGTACGGCGGCGAGTACACCGCAATGTATGGTTATCCCCATATTAGCGCCTAACTTAAGGACCTTACTAATAAGCCCTTTGTCATAGGCCTCTGACATATCGACAAACCTCGTATAACCTTCACGACTCACAAATCCTCTCAAGGGGTTTATTCCCATGAGATTTATGTGGTCTGTAATCACCATAAAATCACCCGGCTTCAAATAAGGTCTCATGCCGCCTGCGGCATTGGTTATGATCATATTCTTTACACCAAGCTCTGCCAGCACCGCAACAGGAAATGTGATCTCCTCCATACTGTAGCCTTCATAGTAGTGCACCCGCCCCTGCAGGATAATCACATGGATGCCTCTATAGACCCCTGATATCGCTCTACCCTTGTGTCCCTCCACTGTAGCACGCGGAAATCCAGGAATCTCTTTGTAGTGTATTTCCTCTATGTTATCCAGCAGGCCCGTGAGGTCCCAGCCAGAGCCTGAAATAATGCCAATAGAGGGAGAGATTCTGCTCTTCTCTTTTATATAGGTTACAGCATCTTGTATTAATTTATGCAATGACATTCCTCGAAACGATCCTGCCCTCTCATTATGGGGGAGGGTTTATGAGCTGTTTGCTGCTATTCCCTACACTTTCTGTTACTCCTGTTGTTACTCCTTCATTTACCCCTTTCGTTACTCCTGTACTTGAGATAACAATGTTCCTGACCACCTCTCCGCTCTTTCCGAAGGGCTCCTGTGCCTTCCCATTGATCTCCGCCTCAACACCTCCCGCATTGCCGAGGGTCATCGTGATCTTATCCTCCCCCTCCCACAATACCGATTCACCTGGCTTCAGGAGCGCCTCTTTCACCTCATCATCATTGATTTTCGCCTGCACCCATGTCAACTCCTTCGCGTATATCTTTAAAAGTATTGGCCTGGCAAGCGCTACAGGCTCTGCAACAGGCTGTGTAGCCTGAGCCTGATCATGTTTCTCCTCTATGGGTTCTACTATTACCTCTTTCACCTCTTTGGAGCTCTCTATTGTTGAAGTGTTTTTACGCCCACCCAATAATATTATAATTACCAGCAGGACTATAATTCCTGCACCAAGGGGTAGAATTGCCCTGATGTTTCCAGGTATCAGAGGTCTTCGTTTTTCACGCTCCTCTTTGCGACCCTCTTTTATCTGAGATGTGTCAGGAGGAAGGGCCTCTGCCCCTTTTCTCTCGTTAAATTTGCTAAAAATCTCCCGCTCATTGATCCCCAAAAACCGGGCATAGGAACGGAGAAACCCCTGCAGAAATGTCTCTCCTGGAAGCTTTGAGAACTCGTCATTTTCTATCGCCTCAAGGTAGCGGAGATTGATCTTCGTCACACGCGCAACATCCTCAAGACTATAGCCGCAAGTCCTTCTCACCCGCCTCAGATGTTCTCCTATGGTCTCCATATCATTTCTTTAACAGATTAATATACTTCATTGAGTCTGCGGCTGCCTCACTCTCCGGGGATATCTCGACCACCTTTTTAAAGGCATCCAATGCCTCAGGCTTCATCCCCCCTTTCAAGTATGCAAATCCCAGGTTATAGTAGACATCCACATTCCCGGCATCCAACCTTTTTGCTGTTTCATATGCCGTAATGGCCTCCTTAGTCCTATCCAACTTCATATAGGCGATGCCAAGCCACAGATGGAACATGGACAGTTCCGGCTGGATCTTTGTGGCCTCTTTAAACTCCAACATGGCCGATTGATAATCCCCTTTATTAAAATAGGCATACCCCACATTATAATGGACCCACTGCGGTGTGGAATATTGAGCGTTATTTAGGGCCTTTTTATACTCACCTATCGCATCATCCCATCTGCCGAACTTCCCGTAGACAGCACCCAAACCATTATGTGCCTCTGCATACATGGGATCTATCGTCAATGCCTTTTTATAGGCATAGATGGCATCTTCCAATCTTTCCATCCTGAAATGGACAAGGCCAATCGCATAATAATATGTCTTGTCGTTTGGATTAAACTCTATGGCCTTCTGAAATTCCATAAAGGCCATCTGCAGGTTATTCTCGCCGAGATATGCCCTTCCTAACTTATAGTGTACATCCGCCTCCCGCTCTTTCTTTATCTGGTTCTGTGTCATTGCACAGCCGGTGATAAGAAATAGGGAGAACATTACCCCTGATATTATCCGAATCGTATTTTTCATCTGAAAGTCCTTCCAGTTGTCATTGTAATCTGCTTATTGGTTAAATACATCCACCGGTTCCTCAAAATGCGTCAGCTGTTTGAATTCCTTATACCTTTTAAGTATCTCTTCATAATCCAGGGCCTTTATCCTGTTCAGGCTGAAATCCTCTACCACAAAGGAGGCCATGACGCTCCCGAATATCACAGCCTGCCTCATACTGGCTTCACTAAAATTCATGGTATTCAGAAGGTAGCCCATGAAACCGCCTGCAAAGCTATCCCCTGCACCTGTGGGATCAAAGACATTCTCCAGAGGAAAGGCCGGCGCTGCAAAGATACTCTGCGAATTAAACATTAAAGCGCCATACTCCCCCCTTTTTACAATAAGGTGTTTTGGCCCATAGGAGCGGATGATCTTTGCTGCCTTTACAAGATTCGCCTCCAGTGCCAGTTGTCTCGCCTCGCCATCGTTGATGATTAAGATATCAACGTGTTTAAGGGTATTGAGTAACGCCTCTCTCTTACCCGATATCCAGAAATTCATGGTATCACAGGCAATAATCTTCGGGGATATGACCTGGTTTAAAACATCAATCTGGAGTTCAGGGTCTATGTTGGCCAAAAATACCCCTTGTGCCTCCCTGTAAAATGGAGGGAGCGCCGGCTTGAAATCCTGGAAGACATTTAAGTGGGTCTCCAGGGTCTGGGCCTCATTCAGTTGATAACCATACTCCCCCTTCCACCGGAAGGTCTTGCCGGCTTGCCTCTCAAGCCCTGCGATATTAATCCCCCGGCTTTTCAGGAAATTCATATGCTGGGATGGAAAATCCTCTCCTACGACGGCAACGAGATTCACATCAGTAAAATAGCTTGCTGCGGTTGAAAAATAGGTGGCAGACCCGCCGAGGATCTCTTCTGCTTCCCCAAACGGGGTCTTTACGCTGTCAAAGGCAACGGATCCAACGACCAACAGACTCATATAACCTCCTGGTTTAAAAAGATTATAGAGATTTCAAGGATAGATTACGGTGATTATTAATCACTGTAATCTTCCTCATAATCTCTGCAATCACTCTTATTTAACATAGTTCCCTATAATTAACTTCAGCCTCTCCTTCGTTGCAGAGGAAATCTTATCATGGGCCGTGATAATGGCGTTATTCATCGCTGTAGAACAGGGACAGCTACGGTCTCCCGGGATAGTACCTACGGCGCCCTTTATAATCTTTTTTGATGTCTCTACGTTTTTATTTAGTATCTCGATGATAGCATCTGCAGTCACCGCCGCCTCTTCCTGATGCCAGCAATCATAGTCCGTGACGAGTGCTATGGTTGCATAACATATCTCCGCCTCCCGTGCAAGCTTTGCCTCTGTTACATTTGTCATTCCAATGATATCCACACCCCATTTCTTATAGATCAAAGACTCCCCGCGTGTCGAGAATTGCGGGCCTTCAATGCATAGATAGACACCGCCTCTGTGGACCTTTGCACCCACACCAACCGCTGACTCATATAAGATGCCGGAAAGGACAGAACATACCGGGTCTGCCAGGGAGACATGCGCAACGATGCCGTCTCCAAAGAAGGTGCTGATGCGCCGCCTGGTGTTATCATAGAACTGATCGGGTATCACGATATCCTTGGGGTGTATCCCCTCTTTCATACTCCCTACAGCGCTTACAGATATAATCCGGTTGACACCCAGTTTCTTCATGCCATAGATGTTGGCCCGGAAGTTCAGATCTGCCGGCTGTATCGTATGACCCCTTCTATGACGGGGTAAAAAGGCGATCTTCCTCCCTTTTAACTCACCGACTATAAAATGATCAGACGGAGGACCAAAGGGGGTATCCATCTTGACCTCCTCTACCCCTTCAAGCCCTTCTATCTGATAAAGCCCGCTGCCGCCGATGACGCCTATTTCTACTTCAGACATTGACCACCTCCGCTATCTTCTTTTCCTCCTCTTCTCTGACATCAAACTCTTTTATGCCCTTCTTTGGCACAATCAGGGCCACGGAGTGCTTATAAATCAGGTGCTGATTCTCCCCCCCCTTCAGTAATATACTGAAGTTGTCAAACCCTCTTATGATACCTGTAATCTTTGAACCATTCAAGAGATGGACCGTTACTGGCGTCCTCTCCCTCCTCAGATGATTCAAAAATTGGTCTTGCAGATTGATGGTTGATTTACTCATGGGTTGCTCCTTTCTAAAATTAGTTTCCGAAACAAAGTTTTATATCCCCCGCTATCTCTTCCATGTGTGACAAATCATCCCTGACGGAATACCATCGTATCCTCCCATCCCTCCGGAACCATGTAATCTGCCGTTTTGCATATCTCCTGGTATCCCTCTTAAGCCGATAGATGGTCTCTTCCAGACTATGCGTCCCCTTAATATAGTCTGCAAACTGTTTATAGCCAAGCCCATGCATCGGTGGAATGGGGCCGCTACTCACATCCATAAGCCTTCTGACTTCAGCCTCAAGCCCCATTTCTACCATCCTGTCGACACGCTCCTCTATCCTTTTATACAGCTCCTTACGATCCATTGAAAGGCCCACGATCACAGGATGATACATCCGATCATTAAAACTATGGGCTTCCTGTATCTCTGATAATGGAATCCCACCGGCCTCGTATACCTCCAGGGTACGCATGATCCTTACCGTATCGTTCGGTTTTATCCGGCCTGCAGATACGGGATCTACTTCACATAATCTCCGGTAGAGATAGCCTTTACCATACTTTTCTTCTTCAGACAACAGTCTCTTTCTAAGGCTCCGGTCGGCCTTAGGGGCTTCACACAGGCCATCAACAAGCGCCCTTATATAGAGCCCTGTTCCCCCTGCGACAATAGGTATCTTTCCTCTCTCCTGGAGGCTGTCTATAATCGGTCTTGCAAGAGCGACATATTCCCCCGCACTGAAGCTGGCATCCGGATCAACAATACTGATCATGTGGTGCGGGACCGCCTCCATCTCTTCCCGGGATGGCTTGGCAGTTCCAATGTCCATGCCTCTGTATATCTGCATGGAGTCCGCACTGATAATCTCAGTATCAAAGAGCTTTGCCAGATAGATGGCCAGGGCGCTCTTCCCCGCTGCCGTAGGCCCCACTATAACTATGATGGATTCATTTCCTGCCGAACATCTTTGCCAGCTCATCTGATGAAAACCTTTTCACTATCGGTCTGCCGTGCGGACAGGTATGGGGCATATCTGTCTGCAATAATGCCGATAACAGGGATGTCATCTCTCCGTTCGACAGAAGCCCTTTTGCCCTGACTGCCTTATGGCAGGCCTTCCTGCTTAATAAAGCCTTTAGGATATCTTCTATAGCTATCAGTTTTATCTCCTTGCCTGATGGAGGCTCCATCTCCATAATCTCGTCTACCATATCCGTTATGAGTCTCTTGTAGTCTTCTCCTGTAAAAGTGGCCGGAACAGTACGGATCATAAAAGACCGGTCTCCCATCTCCTCAATATCAAACCCTAAGCTGTTTAGAACGTCTTTATATCCCATCACTATCCGGGCCTTATCAAGGCTTAGCTCCAGGGTCTCAGGGATCAACAGACACTGCCCCTCTATCTTGCCGTGAGTATATCCCTTTTTGAGACTGTCGTATATCACCCGCTCATGTGCTGCATGCTGGTCGATAATATTTAACTCCCCATTAATCTCTGCAATAATAAAAAGGAGATCTACCTGACCTAACACCCTGACAGACGGCCCTGATAATATCTCCTGCTGCACAGGGTACTCCATCTCATCAATAAAAGGGTTAAAAACGCCTTCACGTATCTCATACCTTGCGACAGATTCAGAGGCCTCCTGATAGATGTGCGGCAAGGGTTGTCCCTTCATCTGAAAGCGATCTCTTATCGCCCCAACAACCGTGTCATGGATATATTTATTGTCTTTAAACTTTACCTCCCTCTTCGATGGATGCACATTCACATCTACCAACCCGGGGTCTAAGTCGATGAATAAGACCACCATCGGATATCTATCCCTGGGCACCAAATCTAAATAGGCCTCCTGAACAGCATGGGCCAGGGTGGAATTCCGGATAAACCTCTTATTAACAAAGAACAACTGATTCTCCTTACTCTTAAATGTCAATGAAGGTTTTGATACAAAACCGTGTATATAACACCCCCCGATATCACAGGAGATATCACAGGAGATGTTCATTAACCCTTTTAGGATCTCTCCGCCGTGTATCTGAAAAATCCTCTCTTCTACACCCTTCACAGGCGGAAAATCAAGCAGGGCCCTGTTCCCCCGATCTGCATTCATCAGGGTAAGATGGATATCCTCATAGGCGAGGGCATGGTGGGTGACGATACTCAGCATGTGTCCAAGTTCCGTAGCAGAGCCCTTCAGAAAGCCCTTCCTGGCCGGGACATTATAAAAGATATCTCTCACCTCGATCTCGGTACCGCCAGGACAGCCAATATCTGTGCTCTTGATAAGGCTTCCTCCCTCGATCTCCACACAGGTTCCTGCAGCCGCGCTCCTCTCACGTGTCTTAAGCCTGACCCTGGCAACTGCCGCAATACTGGCAAGCGCCTCCCCCCGAAAGCCCAGGGTATGGATATTAAACAGATCCTCTTTCGATGATATCTTGCTTGTAGCATGCCTGCCAAAGGCCATGATCGCATCCTTACTGCTCATCCCGATACCATTATCAGCCACAGAGATAAGCCTTGTACCACCCTTTTCTATCCTGATAGCAATCTGCGTCCCTTCTGCATCTATGGAATTTTCTATAAGCTCTTTTAATACAGAGGCAGGCCTCTCTACAACTTCTCCGGCGGCAATCTGGTTTGCTAACTCCTGTGGCAGGTGTTTTATTCTATCCGGCATGCAATCTCAGTGTAACTCAGTCAATTTAACCTTCGCCAGCTTTGCCTCGTCAGAGTAAGGGAACTGCTCTATCACCTTCTTAAAGTAGGCTATCGCCGTCTCTCTGTTCCCCACCTTTTCATAGGAATACCCTACTTTTAATAAGGAACTAACGACCTTGTTACTTTTTGGATAATCACTCGTAACACTCTCAAATGCGGTAACCGCCTTTGCGTAATCCCCTTTACTATAATAGCATTCTCCAATCCAGTACAATGCATTGGGCGCCAAATTCCCGGTAGGTGATTGACGAAGATAGTCTGAAAATCCTGCAATGGCAAGGTCATAGTTGCCCAGCATATAATCCTTATAGGCCTGGTTATAGAGATCGGAAGGGGCTATTGCACCTGGATTACTCCCTTCAGCAGGAGGCACAAGAGGGGATGGTTCAGGCTGTGGTGAAGGGATTGTAACAGGCGGCCTGACCGGCGGCTTTGTAGTTTTATTTGATTCTACATCCTTCCCCGGGAGAAGTATCTTATCCGACCCTCTTTGAGCCTCTCTCTCTCTTACTTCTATGCCTTCTGTTCTTTTTGACAACTCCTGCAGGGCCCTCTCCTGATCATCTATCTCCTCAGACAGTTCAGACAGCTTGTGATTGTTTTCCTCCAGATTCCCCTGAATCACCTGTACATTCGTTGTAAGCTGATCAAACCGGATCTCAAAGTCTGCCTGATTCTTTTGGAGCATATCCACCATTTCTTTAGTATCTCCTCCAAACTTCGCCACCTGTTCCTTCATCTTCTCCATCACATGGTCCTGCGGCACAGGCTGTTGTGACTTTTTAAGCAGGTAAACATCCCGCTGCGTCTCTAACATTATCCCCTTCATCCTCCTGACTTCATTTTCCAGATCTACCATATCTGCCTGAATAGCACAGCCATAAGTAGACAGTCCCCAGGACAGCAACCAGATTGTCATTAATAATATCTTACTCATAGGGATCCCTTTTTCTCTACGACCACAAAGTGTCCTCTCCTGTTCTTTGCCCAGCATTCCTCGTTATGATCCGCACAGAAACTTTTCTCTTCCCCATAGCTCAGAGTATCTATTCGCTTTTGGGGAACACCAAAGACTGAAAGGTATTTTTTGATTATATAGGCCCGCTTCTCACCCAATGCCAGATTATATTCGCTGGTGCCGCGTTCATCTGCATGCCCTTCTATGCGTACAACGGCGGATCCATTCTTTTTCAACCATTCTGCGTTCTTCTTCAGGATATCCATCTCACCCTCTTTTAGAATCGTCATATCAAAATCAAAGAATACATCTCTTAAGTCCCCTGCTGAGACCGCCTTGTCTCCATTCGTGGCAGATTCTCCGCTTTTGTCTGATTCTAAAAGTTCTCCCGGACTTCTAGATTTTTCAGACAGGTCACTCGGTTCAATCATTTTCTCTTCAATGTCAGGATTCAATAGCGCAATCGGTTCAGTAATAACCTCTTCGGCCCCGCCGCTCTTGGCCGTCGAGTCTACCTCTACCGTCGTCTGGATATCCTTTGAAGATGGCGAACTCCCCTCTATTGTTGCAACCTTTTTGCTGCAACCACTGAATATCAGAAGCGTCATGAACAGTACTACAACAAGCCTGATCCCCTGTTTGATCATTTTCATCATTTATCCCTCCTTGTGACAGGGCGTATAACCATACGCCCCTGTAGTGACGTTGTTAATTCGGCGACCAGTCAGGTCCCCAATGGTTAGCATCATCATGGGTTAGTCTCTCTAACTTACTCCCATCGTTATTGATCATATATATATTCCATTTTCCCTCTCTCGATGAGGCAAAGACGATCCGTCTCCCATCCGGCGCCCAGGAAGGAGACTCATCGCTCCCTCCCCCGCTCGTTATCTCTGTTAAGCCCTTCCCATCCGGATTAATCGTACAGATACGGAAACTGCTTCCCCGCCTGCATGCAAAGGCTATCTTGTCCCCTCTTGGCGACCATGCCGGATCACTATTATACTCTCCTTTAAATGTCAGTCTGCGTACGTTGGTGCCATCCGCCTTCATAATGTATAGCTGAGGAGTGCCGCCTCTGTCGGAGGTAAAGGCAATCTCTTCTCCTGCCGGAGACCATGTCGGGGAAACATCTTCTCCATGCATATAGGTAAGCCTCTTCAGGCCCTCACCTTCTTTGTCCATTACGTAGATCTCGGCATCTCCATCCATACTTGTTGCAAAAGCAATGAGGCCCCCGTCCGGCGACCAGGAGGGGGATATGTCCAATCCAGGGTAGCTGGTAACCTTCTCTCTCTTACTGGTGGTTAAATCGACAACATAAATATCCGGATTACCATCCCGGTAAGAGGTATAGGCTATGAGTGTGCCATCATGCGACCACGAAGGCGAGAGGTTCAGAGACTTATTGGCTGTAATCATCCTGGGAGAATAGCCGTCATAATCCATAATGTAAAGCTCCTTGTATCCTGTCTGATCTGATACATAAACAATCCGGGTCTGGGCGATCCCCTTTTCCCCTGTAAGCCTGAAGACAACCTCATCTGAAAATCTGTGAGTCACCCTGCGAATCAGTCTGTCATTCCCGATATATCTTTTGGCAAAGATCAACTCCCCACTCCCTGTCTCATAGAGCTTGCCATCTAATTTGATCATTTTCTCATTCTGAGTAATATAGGCGAAAACTACCGACCCAATCCCAAGGCCCTTAAGCTGCCCCCTTACTGCCTCATCCAATTTTGAAGGAACCCCATTTATCTTAATCCCCTTATTTTTTATCAGGTCAAAATACATAGACCTGACCAGGTCCGCCTCGAGTACTTTACTGACAGCAGAGGCAGTCGATGAATTATCTCCGGCAACCACAACGGCTACAGGGATCTTCCGGGCTTCACCCTTTAAGGTCTCTAAATAGATCTCTTCCGCATGGACTGAACCAATAACGCTCATGAAAGACAGAATGGATGTTATATAAAAGACCCCCCTTTTCAATAATTCGTCCTGTCTGTCATCCCTTTCCACCAAATATAAACCGATAGCGCACCTTTAAAACATTTTCCTTGTAACCCCTCGGCAGCGGTGGAAATGGATTTGAAAGAGAGACCGCCCTGAGGGCCGTCTGGTCAAAATAGTAGTCTCCGGATGACTCAGCAACTCCGACATTATCTATCTTTCCATCTCTATGGATCGTGAATTCTACAAGGGTCTGCTTAATCTGAGAATATGTTATGGGTTGACTCCATCTGTTATCCACCTTATTCCTTATTAAACCAAGATAATAGTCATATTTAAAATCCGGGATATCAACTACCGGACCGCTTATAACCAGAGGTCCTGATGTCAGTTTTGCTTCCTGTGCCGCTGTTATCTTTTCATTATTAACCGCTGGACTTAAAATCTCAGTCTTTTGTATATCTACCTTCTGATCCCCGGTTTCCAACTTCTGACTTCTGACTTCTGACTTCTGACTCTCGACCGCTGTCTTCTGCTCTGCCACCTTTTCTTTCACTACAGGCGCGGGAATAACCACTTTCGTATCTTTAACATTCTCTGTATTCTTTACAGCCTTTACAACCTCAACCTTCTTAACCTCTTTTGTAACAGCAACCTGTTTTTTTACCGGCTCCTGCTTTTTCTCTACCCTGCGCACCTCTTCAACCTTCACTATCTTCTCATTCTTCTCTGCTGCAGGTTTCTCCACTGGCCTTTCTTTTGCAGCATTCACAATATTAACATGTATCGCTGAGGCCGGGAAATATATTTTATCTGCATTCGATTTATAAATAATGTTGGAAGACAACAGGACAAATAACAGGAACAAATGAGCCAGGAGAGATATAGAAATCGTGATGGTCATGGTATAGACCCTATCTCACCTCCTTCAATGGTTCAGTAATCATTCCCAACTTATCTATGCCTATCCTTTTAACAGTGTCCATGACGCTAACAATGGTCCCATAAGGGACTTCTCTATCGGCTTTTAAATATACGGTGGTATCCGATTCTGGTCTTCTCTTCTTCTGTATCGCAGATTCAAGTCCACCTATGGTAACCCTCTCATTATCAATGAAGATATTCAGCCTCTTATCAACACTAAGCATGATCCTCTGCTCCTGCTTGATGGTATTCACAGACGATTGGGGAAGATTAATATCAATCCCTCTGTACATCAGGGGTGCCGAAATCATAAAAATAATTAAGAGTACCAGAACGATATCCACAAAAGGAACCATGTTGATCTCGTACATCAATTTATGTTTTTTACCCTCCATCAAAGATACTCCCTGCGTTTACCTCTGTGATATCCTTCTGCGAAGACCATATCTCAGCCTCTAAAAAGGCCATAAACTCCCCTGCAAATACCTCCATCTTTGAGGTAAGTTTCCTGAGTCTGTTTAACAGGTAATTATAGCCGATCACTGCTGGCACAGCAGTAGCAAGCCCTGCTGCAGTGGTGATCAGCGCCTCTGCAATCCCGGGGGCAACAGCAGCTATATTCGCTGTCCCCTGAAACCCTATCTGCTGAAAGGCATGAATGATGCCCCATACGGTTCCGAAGAGCCCTATAAAGGGCGTTACATTCCCTGTTGTGGCAAGAAACGAAAGATAGTTCTCATAATAAGTTGTTTCATCCTCTATCGTCCCCTTTAATCTCCGATCTATAGCATTCATAAAGGCAGTACGATCAGACAATAGACGACTCCCCCCATTCTTTATCTCCTCAAATCTGCTACATCCCTCCCTGAATATCGAGGAGAGGGGATTGTCTGCATTCTGCCCTGCAGAGCGATGGATCTGATAGACCGTATCTGCCTTTGCAAATAGTTCTAAAAACTCTCTGGCCCCTTTTTCTGCCCTACGGATCTGATAAAGTTTAAAGAATATGACGGACCAGGAGAAGATTGAAAAGATGAAGAGTATCAGCAGGACTATCTTGGCAACAATCCCTGATGCCAGTATAAGTTTAAATATTTCTGATTCTATATTACCGGATAATTGCATCTATTATATATTATATATATAAAAACCCATCAATTTTATAATAACATCCTTCGTTATTATAAAATTGATGGGCCAAAAGATAAATGGCGGGGCCGACGAGACTTGAACTCGCGACCTCCTGCGTGACAGGCAGGCGTTCTAACCGAGCTGAACTACGACCCCGCATTAAAAACATATCAAAAATCAAAATGACAAATTAAAAATGCAGGAAAAGTAAAAGATAATTTTTTGCATTTTGCTTTGTCATTTTGCATTTTTATATTTGATTTTTGCATTTACTATGGTAGGCGGAACAGGGATCGAACCTGTGACCTCAGCCTTGTAAGGGCTGCGCTCTCCCAATTGAGCTATCCGCCCGCACCCTCTATCTCCTTGATTATCGATAGGTTGTATCCTAACAACTTTAAAAAACATTGTCAACAATAAGATTCTGAAGGGCTAAAAGGTAATCTGCATTCTGGCCCCATAGATGAGGATGTTATCCTTTTCCTCATCTCCGCCGGGGTTTATAATGACTTGAAGGTCAGGGGATATGCTCAGGTTCTTATTGGCCCAATATCTGTAGTAAACCTCAATATAACTTTCATAGTCTGCAGCCGCTTCATATCTATCAAGGGTCAGCGATGCCTCTTGAAACTTGTCGCTGACATGGCTTGCCCCGAGGGCAACTCCGATCCTATCGTTTGCCCTTCTCCAACTATTCCCGATGATCTGACCACCGATGGTCAGAACCTGGTCGAACTTTGATACATCCTTATCCTGCACCCCATAGCGGACAAAGAGGGTGATGTCATTCGAGAGCTGCTGGTCGATGCTCAGACCAAGGCCCTGATTGGAGATATCATCCTGGCTTGAATCTAAAAGGTCTGTGTGCTTATTCTGGTTAGTCCAGCCATAGAGACGATAGTTCCCATTGAGGCCATAATACGGTCTCCATATATCCAGCTCGGCAATCAGGAAGGGGCGGTCAAAGACGTCCTTGAAGTCTCCGTCTCCCTCAAAGAGGCCGACCCTTCCGGCCACCTTCAGTCCCTTGTTATATATAGAGGTGAACCTGTAACCCATAGATAGGCCGGGACCATAACTATTGGCATCCCCTCCAAACTCCAGGGCCAGGTTATTTACAAATATATCCGCGATGAACTGGCTGGTTTCGGAGTTCGCCACGGCATTGGCATCAAAGAGGGCGGTCGGATCCATCTTCCCTATAGTGAGCTCCACCCTCCGATCCTTTGCATCCGGATAGGGAAAACTCGTCCAATACCACGCCTCGACCAGATTAAACTTCGGTTCGTTGAACTCCAGGTCTGCATTGGGGCCGGAAAAGGTTGGTGGCAGGAGAGGGGAAATCCCTTCACCCTGTCCGATATCTCCTCTGAGGTATACATTCCCATGAGGACCTGAGGGGACAATGAGGAAGAGGTCTCCCGAGTAGGAGGCATCGGCCTTCTCTTTAAGGCCTTCGGCATTGTTCACAATCCCCTGCAGGAAAAATGAAAGGTCGCCGCCTATTGTTAAGGCGCCGACCTTTTCCTCTAATGCCCTTATTCTCCCTGTCCTGTAGTCGACCATGGTCAGTTCCTTCTCGAGGGTCTCTACATGCCCTGTCAGTTCCTCCCATCTCCCTTTCTCCTCTTCCCCTGCCTTCTCAAGTTCCTGAGTCTTCTTTTCCAGGATCTCAATCCTATTCTTTAATGCATCCTCTTCAGCAAAAACCAGAGCCGCATTAAATAGAGCCACTGCGACAAGAGCCAGTATTGCAACTGATCTCAGCTGCCTGAAGCCATATACGTCATTCATTGCATCCTCCATTAATAGCCTCCTTTTTTGCCCGCACCGAAGTAGTCAAACTCCCACTCGACCTCAAAGGGTTTAAACCACGGCCTGACTCCGGTCTCTCTATCCGTGTGTCTTCCAAAGCCCTGCTTGAGGGGGTTGTCAATCTGGTAGATCACCTTGTATTTTCCCACCCCGGGCATCTTGATATTGTCGCCATAATGCGGCCCATCGTTGGCCACCATGGGCATCATGTGGCCCTCGATCTTCTGGTTTGTATCGAGCTTGATCAGGGTATAGTGGATCGTTAAGTCAGGAATCCACTCCCCGGCTGCAAAACCGTTGGGATTGTTCTCTGCCGCTCTGATGTCGCACTCCAGATGGATGTCCGATTTTTCCCTGGGGAGCATGGCAAAGGGCCCGTCCTTGGGCTCCATCTCAATGGCCTGAAGATAGACCGCCGCTATCTCCATACCATAAAGGGACTGAGGAAGCCCAATGGGGGTTTCCAATGCCATAGCAGGTGAATAGGATAAGAGTAATATTGATAATGCTAAAAGTTCTTTCTTGAGTGTCTTCACGTTTAATGCCTCCTTTTTTTGTTTCCTAAGTCTTTACTTCTACCGCCGGGTAAACCCACAAGCTAAAGCTTGAGGCTACAGCTTGCGGCTAAGGCTGCTGTCCTCCATCCAATCCTACCCCCTTTCTCTCCAGTTCTCCGGCTGCCTCCTTCAATGCACCGATCAGATCACTCATCTGTTTCCTGACATCCGTAAGAGGCAGCCTGTCAGACATCCCCTTTCGGAGGTCCCCAAACCTCTTTTCCAGATCAGTCGCCTTTTTTAGCGATATATGCCGCCTGACAGCGATCTCCATATTGGCCTTTTCCCCCTCAAATATCTCGAAGTATGCGTCTGCCACCTTTTCCACCGCCTGATTCACCTTGCCGTCTTTGTAATCTCTCATCGCCTCTTCCAAGGTTCTTTCTATCTCACCGGCCACCTTTGACCAACCGCCTGAAGCGGTATCAGAATGAACCGGGTTAAAGAGAGCGAGGGTTAACAAGATTACCAAAGCCCGCATCGTTTTGACCTCCTTTAAAACAAAGCCTGATACCATGCCAGGGCCACAAACCCTATTCCTAAGATATTGGGAATGATTGCCCGGTTTAAACCGCCCTGAAGTCTGATGGACAAATACAGACTCCATATCCCGCCCCCTGCAAAGAAAATCCCCTGGATCATCCGAATGGTTTCTCTGCTGAAACCAAAGGCGCCCAGGGACTGGAAGAGTATCAGTCCAAGCCCGATGACAAGGGATACCAGAGCAACAGGCGCATACAAATAACCCAATCTTGTGATGGTCACTATGAGAGGATCTTTATCTTTTAGGAGCAGGGCAGAGAGGGCCGTCAGGAAAAAGAGGATCATGGCGGTTCCCACCATGCTCGCCAGCATAAAGCTTGTTATCGAGATAAAATCGACCAGATTAAAAACATCCCCTCCCTCCGGGTAATTCACCATCATCCACCACGGGCCACTCCACCCTATCCAATCGCCGAGGCCGATGTTCAGAAGAAAACTGCCGACGGCCTGTTTATACCGTATGTAAAACGGATTTACCATCCAGTGGAAGGCGCCCAATGCAAGGCCGGTCGCTGAAAATAAGAAGACCACCTCCCAGAGGTTCGGCCTCCTCTTTTTGATCTCCTCTATCTCAAGCCCCGGTCTCCTTATTTCCAGATGGAGAGAGCCCGGTGCGCCGGGATTCACACATTTAAAACATTCGATGCAATTGGAACTCCCGGCCTTCTTCGCGGTATTGATGAAAGTCGGACAGGGATAACCCTTGCTGTCTCTCCCCTCCTTTTCAAAACTGACGGCGCCCAGCCTCGAAAATATCCCGAGGAGCGGTCCCAGGGGGCAGAGGTATCGGCAGAACGGCCTCCTGCCATCTGCATAGAGGAAACCCACAAGAACGGCGATGATCATTGTCCCCCCCAGAACTTCCAGTGCAGCGAGGGGATACTCTCTGATGCCAAGCAGTTGGCCGAGGGTTGTAACAAGGACAAAACTCGCGATAGGCACCCCTCCCCAGCGAATCCATTTCGGGATCGGCCTGTTAAGCCCTTTCCGGCTTGCATACTCGGACAAGGCCCCATGGGGGCAGAGAAGCCCGCACCAGAGCCTCCCAAAGAAGATAACCGAAAGGAGAAGCAGTGGGAACCAGAGGCCCCATATCAGAAGCCTGGCCAATAATGTAAAACTATTCCAGAGGGTGGAATCTTCCATCGGAACCGGAAGAAGTGCGGGAACAAGGATCAGGATAGAAAATAGAATAAACATTCCAGTGTGGATATAGACAAACTTCCCCCTGTTTCTTACGAAAAAATCTTCGATGATCCTGACAGCGTCATTCACGAAATTGCGTTTCTGCAAGTTCAATTCCTTCAGTTGGATGTTTTGCTGAATGTCCCCGGCAACGTTTTTCATGACATGACCCCCTTTCTGCATTTTCATGATGCCCCCCACTTTTCGCTGTAAGGCCTGAAGACAAATCTGTATACCAAAGCAACAACCAGCGCCATAAATAGAATTGCCTGAAGTAATAGACCTTCCCATGTTGGATATATACCCAATAAACCTATGGTCTGAAATCCTTCGATGTTTGTAGAGGAGACCCATTGAGCCTCCTGCAATTCCCTGATCCCCTTTCCAGCAAATGTAAAGGCAAGGTAATAAAGGAGTATTGACGTCACAGTAAAAAACGGGGCAATCGGAATCCGGACACTGCCATATTTAATGAGAATAAATATCCCAATAAGGGGCAGAGAACCCGCAACAAGTCCTAATGTCACTGCACCACTTCCATCGGATGAAGAATACAATGCCTGATAAAATAAAATGGTCTCTGCACCCTCACGATAAACAGCCAGAAAGGCGGCAAAGCCCAATGCAAAAATATTGCCCCTGCTTAATGAACTCTCCACCTTTGATTTTATATAATGCTGCCACCTCGCAACCTCTATCTTGCTGATCAGCCAGTAACTGACATAAAATAAGACCGCTGTCGCAAAGAGCATGGTCATTCCTTCGAGGGCCTCTTTGCCGGCGCCACTTATCCTGATTACCGTCTGGAGAAGAATGGCGGTAAAGATACTTGCAATGAGGGCTATTCCTGCGCCTTGATAAACGGTCTTAACCTTCTCTTTATATCCTGTTTTTGAAAGATAGGCTGTCAGTGCGGAGATCACAAGAATCGCCTCAAAACCCTCTCTCAAGATGATGATGAATGAGTTAAAGAAGGTGGGATAGGGGGATTCCTTTTTGTTTTCCGCTCCAACACCTTTTTCCGGAAGTCTTTTTATATCCTCTTTTAGAGCCTTTACCAGCAAATCAACCTTTCCATTAATATCCGATACAGGGGCATTTGCGCTGATCGCCTTTCTTATATCTCCAAACATGGACTCCAGTTCATGTACCCTCCCGGAGGAGATGTAGATACTTACGGCAGTCTCCATGCCCTCTCCTTCAAAGGCCGTAAAATAGGCATCAGATATCAATCCCTTTGCATCCTCTCTCCTCCCTTCAGAATAGGCTTGTCCTCCTGCGTCCATCAGACCTTCTATTTCATTGACGACATCCGACCAGCTCTTTTCAACAGCCAGGGCTGAAGAGAAAGCAAGGAATATCCATACAAGGACCAGACAAGATATCCTCATGAAGCAACGTCCCTCTTATTTTTTGATTATGACTTTCAATATGATTATCGATTTAATTGATTTTGTCAAGCATTTTTTAAAAATTGACAGGGATATCCTATTCGTTAATAATTGATACACTGGAGGTTTTTTTATGGATTTTACTTATCTTGATGACCTGAACAGCGCCTATGCGGAGTCGAGGATCCTCCATGTCGCCGTGGAGTTAAACATATTCGATACGATCGGGGACCGGCGGATGTCCGCACAGGAGGTATCCGGCAGGCTCAAAACCGATGCGAGGGCTACAGGGCTATTTTTAAATGCCTTGGTTGCCCTGAACCTCCTCCACAAAGAGGATGACCTCTTCTCACTGACTGACCTTGCAAAGAAATACCTCCTTTCTACCTCAGAGACTTGTTATACAGGGATGATCCGATTTGAATCGGCCATGTGGAACGCATGGGGAGGGCTTGCCGATTCAATCAGAACAGGAAGGCCTGCAAGGACACCTGATATGTATCAGACAGACAGAGATGAGACAGAATGTTTCATCATGGCCATGCACCACCTTGTATCCGCCCGTGGAGATGCAGAGCATATCGCCAACCACCTTAAAGTGGAGGGTTCCCACTCTGTACTGGATATAGGTTCTGGCCCTGGGACCTATCCCATAGCCCTATGCAAAAAGTACCCTCATCTGTCTATCACCATCTTTGATCTGCCTGCGACGCTCGATGTGACCCAAAAGATATTAGCAAAAGAGGATCTCGGCCGGCAGATAAGGCTCATGGCAGGGGATTATAATAAGGACCCTCTCCCCAGGGGCTTTGATATCGTCTTCCTATCCAATATCATTCATGGCGAAGATGAGGAGACAAACAGCAGCCTCATGAAGAAGATATATCACTCTTTAAACCCGGGAGGCCGTATTCTCATCAAAGACCATATCATGGATGAAAGCCTCACAAAGCCGGCCTGCGGCGCCATCTTTAGCATCTATATGCTCCTGACCACAAAGGGAAGGGATTATGGATACCATGAGGTGCATCGTTGGTTGAAAGAGGTCGGGTTTGTGGCTATTACCCTTGAAGAGCTTCCCCCGCCCATGACATCCGCAATCGTCAGCGGAAGGAAATGACCTCCTCAAATACCCCCCTCACCTTCTTCCGCAGGTCTTCATATTCCTTGATAAGCCTCTTTGCCCCGGAGATGCGCTTTGTGTCTTTATAGCCCATTCTGCGGGCGAGTGAGGTTAATTTCTCAGGATTCCTGGGTAATAGATGGGATGGCATGTTCTGGACGATTCGAAGCCTGCTCTCCAGTGTCCTTAAAAATATATAAGACCTTCTTAATAGCGAGTATCGGTCCTTCGATAATAATTTCTCCTTGTAAAGGGACTCCAAGGATAAAAGTGTATTGGCCATCCTTATCCTGGAATATTCTGACCCATGTAATAGCTTAAGATATTGTACGATGAACTCGATGTCGACTATCCCTCCCACCCCTACCTTGATATCGTAAGATTCACTATCCTCTTTGCAGACCTCGGCCTCCATGCGTTGCCGCATGTCTCTGATAGCGGTCGCCAGGCCGCCAGGGACAGGTCTTTCATAGATCAGCTTATGGCTATCCGTGATAAACTCGCTCCCGAGGGATTCATTCCCTGCGATGATACGCACCCTTGTGAGGGCCTGAAGCTCCCATATCTCTGCATGCTCTTTAATATACGTTGTAACAGCCTCAAGAGATTGACATAAAGGACCTTTAGTGCCAGAAGGTCTTAATCTAACATCCACTCTAAAGACCGTCCCCTCTCTCGTCAGTGATGTCAGGACGGATATAACCTTGCCTGACAGGAGGGTAAAGTATTCATGATTTGATATAGGATGTCCCCCATTTGTCTCCCCTTCACCAGAGTAGATGAAGAGGATGTCCAGGTCTGATCCGTATGTAATCTCCTCTCCCCCCAATTTCCCCATAGCTACAATGCAGAATCTCGCCTGAGCACCCTTGCCAGATATCTTGCATTGCGGTTGCCCGTATGTTCGTTTAAGCTCATCTTCTGCTATCTTTAAAGCACCTGCTACAGACACATCCGCAAGGATAGATATATGCTTTGATGCCTCAATCGTATCCATGTACCCCAAAATATCCATATACCCTATTCGAAGCTCTTCTGTATATTTATACTTTCTCAGCACATCAAGCTGTTCACTATACGAACCGCACTGTTCTGTTAATGAAAGGAGTTCCTCTTGCATCTTCCCTTTAATCCTCTTCTTCAGCAGTTCCGCCGGATCTAAGAAGAGATCTACGATCTCAGGGTGTCTTATCACGATCCTCGACAGATACTCACTGCTGCTGAAAAGCCTGATGACAGATTCAATAGCCTGCGGGTTTTCTTCAAAGAAGGTATAGAGGGTCTCCCTCGCACCTACCGAAGAAATCAATGCCTCCAGGTTATTGAGGGCAAGATCAGGATCTGAAGACGATGTGATATGTGAGAAAAAGGCCGGAAATATGCGAAGGAATATCTGCCGGCTCCTCGGCGTCTGATGGCTGAAGGGGGGCCCATCCCGCAATAAAATGACATTTCTATAGGCCTTACGCGGGTCTTTAAAATGATACTTTGATAAGATACTGACCGCCTCCTCTTCAGATACAACATCTCCGATGATCGTCTCACAGTCACTTATCTCCTCTCTATGCTCTTCCGCCGCCTCTTTTTTTGTAAACAGACCATCATAAATCCTTCTGACAGACTGAGTATAATAAGTGTAATCTTTGAAAAGCAGCTCATGGGCCTTTTGTTTGCCTCTGTCCTTATAGCCCGACCTCCTTGCCAGAGTATTTACTTCTACGGGATCTGTCGGCATGATCTGTGTCTGGCGCTCCCCTACGATCTGTATCATATGTTCAATCCTTCGTAATAACTGATAGGCCTTTGATAATATCTCTTCCTCTTCATAGGATATGAAGCCCTTCTGTGCAAGCCTGTGAAGGGCACGCAATGTATTCCTCTCCCTGACCCAGGGCTCTTTTCCGCCATAGAGAAGCTGTAATGTCTGAACAAAGAATTCTATCTCGCGTATACCGCCATATCCCAGCTTCACGTCACGGGTCTCCCTCCCTTTAACCGCGATACTCTTATCTATTTTTGCCTTCATCTCTTTTATCTCATCTATGGCCGTAAAATCGAGATATTTTCGATAGACAAAGGGCTGTATCATGGTCAGGAACGACCTGCCGAGGGACTCATCCCCCGCAACCGGCCTTGTCTTCAGCAACGCCGCCCTCTCCCAGGTCTGCCCCCAGGATTCATAATAGACCTCATAACTTCTCAGTGAACAGGCGAGGTCGCCCCTCTCACCTTCCGGCCTGAGTCTTGTATCTACCCTGAAGACAAAACCCTCATCTGTCGTTGAACCTATCACCTGACTGATCATCTCAGACAGCTTTACAAAGTACGGGTGGTTGGCTAACAACCCCGAGGTTGTTTCTCCCTTTTCAGAAGTATAGAGGAATAGGATATCTATATCTGAGCTGTAGTTTAACTCCTCTCCACCGAGCTTCCCCATGCCAAGGACAGTAAATGAACACTCGTGTCTCATTCCATCCATATCCGTATACTCCGGCCTTCCATACCTCTTGACCAACTCTCTGTTGCAGGTCTCATAGGCTATCTGAAGACAGACATCTGCAACCGTTGAGATCTCCTCTGTAATCTCGGCAAGGGTTCCATAGCCAAGCATGTCCCTCAACACAATTCTTATATACTCCCTCTTCCTGAACCGCCTCAGTATGGATTTGATCTCGTCTATTGTCATATTTGGCATTATACTTGGTGTTATATTTGGCGAAGTCTTTGGGGATATCTGCTGATGCAGATATTCAAGCATCGATTTTTTTTGAACCGGCTGTTTCAGGAGATCCAGCGTCGAAAGCCAATGAAGATATTCCTGAGGTCCTGAAAAGAGAAAATTGGATAGATACTGACTGCTCCCGAAGAGGAGCAGGAATAAGGAAACCAGTTCCTGATGATGAGATAAAAATATAAAGAGCTGATCCTTCTCTTCATAGCATGAGGCAAAGCGCTCAAGGTTATTGAGCGCCATATCAGGATCAGGGGATTCGATTGAGGATTCTAACAGGGCAGGCAATAGTCTATCAAAAAGTTTCGCACGCGCTATATCCCTGCGAAGGAGATTAAGGTTTGTAGCGGCCTTACGGCCATCTGTAAATCCAAGGCCGGACAGGAGAGAGGCAAGTTTATCGATATCTCCAAGACTCTCCCTGATCTCTTTGATAATCTTCTTCAAAGATTAATTTACACGAATAGTGTTATATCCGCCCCTGAGGCATATTCCATGAAGGCTGCTGCACCCGCCACCTCGATGCCATCCATGAGGTCTTCCTTTTTTGTCCCCATGACATCCATCGTCATCTGGCACCCTATTAATTTCACCCCTGACTCAACCGCTATATTCAACAGATCGGTAATCGACGGGACATTGACCTTAGCCATCCAGCTCTTCATCATCATCGTGGCCATGGCAGTCATCCCTGGAAGGGCGCCAATGATATTCGGCATAGGGACCGGCATCGCAGGATTTGCAAGGGACGGGACCTGCAGGTTCTTATTTTTATTTTTGTTGATGATATCAAGCCCGTAGAATGTAAAGAATATTGCACACTCAATGTCCATCGCTGCGGCCGTAGTGGCCAATATCAGCGGGGGATAGGCCATATCCAGTGTCCCCTTGGACGCGATAATAGCCATCCGTTTTTTCCGCTCAGACAAAAGCCTTTTTAGCTTCTCTTCGACTATGGATTCTATATATTTTACGTCCTGTTCTGTGACTGACATCGTTACCTCCTATTTCACCCTTTTTATAAAAAAATTATAATGGTTATTTTCATGGACAATCTCTAAAAGCTCCTGACCCGTCTGCTTGGCCCATGCCGGAATATCTTTAACAGAGCCTGGGTCCGTACAAATGACCTCAAGTATCCCGCCGATCTCAAGCTTACTGATTGCGTGCTTGGTCTTCAACACCGGCACAGGGCAGGATAGCTTCCTGCAGTCGAGTACCCCATCTGGTTTGTTACCTTTTTTCTCCATTCTCTGACCTCTCGTTTCTAACTTCT
>JAHFEQ010000011.1:0-8808 GCA_023248395.1 Nitrospirota bacterium | reverse complement strand
TGCTCAGAGATATCCCGCTCCTTAAGGGATACCTCATCGGCAAAAACCCTCACCCCGCAGGCAGAAAATAGTTCTATGCTTTCGTAGATATCGGGCCTTCCTATCATATGCGGGGCAAGATTCAGTGCATTCCAGACGCCATCCCCTAATAGAAGGATATTCACCCTGTTATCACTCACCGTTAATCCTACCGCCATCCTCATGGCCTCAGTAAGCGCAATCGTATTAAACGGCGTTGTCCGGATTACCAATATGATATTTTTAAAATTTCCTTTCATACAAAGCTCAAAAACCGGTCACACTCATTTACCAGCCTGGATAGATCATACTGGCTGTGGAAATCGATCCCTTTAAGGAAATGATCCCGGCTTAGACCACGGATCTCGGTGGTGTATGTACAGAGGGCAATCTTTACCCCTTTGGACAGCAACTTATCAAAACCTGCAGACAGCCCTTTGGAGGAATGGTTGATAACGGCATTCAATACCCCATCTTCCATCAGGAATATGCTCACCTCATGGCCGGTATCAACGAATGACTCTGCAATCCTCCTTACGGTCTGAGCATCCTGATGTTCAGGGCTTTTATGTAGCAAGAAACCTATCTTCATGTCGTATTGCAATTATACACGATTTTAGTTATTATTGGAAAGATGAAATTAACCACGCCTCTGTGGTTCAAAAATGGGTTTTCGTATGAAAGATGTCTTCACAATGATATTGGCCGGTGGAAGGGGGGAGAGGTTATTCCCCCTTACGGCGCATCGGGCCAAACCTGCTGTACCCTTTGGCGGAAAATACAGGATCATTGATATTACCCTGAGTAATGCACTTAACTCAGGGATCAGGAAAATAGCCGTTCTGGTGCAATACAAGTCCCTGTCTCTCGACAGGCATATAAGGCAGGGGTGGACTATCCTGAGCACCTTTCTTGACGAATACATTATCACCATCCCCCCTCAACAGCGGGTCAGTCAGGATTGGTATAGAGGAACCGCTGACGCTATCTATCAGAACCTCTATGTTGTAGAACATGAAACCCCGCAGCACCTCCTTATCTTATCTGGTGACCATATCTACAAGATGGACTATTCAGATATGTACAGGTATCACAAGGAGAAGAATGCAGATGCCACTATCGCAGTCATAGAATTTGACAAGAAGCATGCCTCCAGCTTCGGTGTATTAGAGGTGGACAGGGACTTTCGCATCATCGGTTTTGAAGAGAAACCCAAACACCCAAAGACCATCCCTGATGAACCAAGCCTATCGCTCTGCTCGATGGGTGTCTATCTGTTTAACACAGATACCATTGTTCCATATTTAGAGGCTGATTCAAAAGAGGCTACGGCCCATGATTTTGGCAAGAATATTATCCCGGGCATGATTAGAAACAGCCGGGTTTATGCCTACAATTTTAAAGACCTGAATAAAAAAGAGGCAAAGTACTGGAGGGATATAGGGACGATTGACGCCTACTGGGAAGCCAACATGGACCTTGTCGCTGTAACACCGGTGTTTAACCTCTACGATAAAGAGTGGGTCATCAGGACATATCAGGGTCAGAACCCTCCTGCCAAGTTTGTCTTCGCCCAGGAGGAGGAGGGCGGCCGGCTTGGCGTAGCACTCGATTCTATTGTCTGCGGAGGGTGTATTATAAGCGGAGGGAGGGTTCAAAGCTCAGTTCTATCCCCTAATGTCAGAGTAAACAGTTATGCCGATGTAAGGGACTCGGTTATTTTGGAAAATGTCGACATCGGGAGATATTGTAAGATAAATCGGGCGATCATAGACAAAGATGTCAATCTCCCGCCTCATACAGTCATTGGATATGACATAGAAGAAGATAGAAAGAGGTTTTTTGCTACAGAATCAGGGATCGTCGTCGTATCTAAGGAAATGAAGTTAGACTGATTGAAGCTCAAAAATGCCCAGATGCAAGGAAGGACGAGGGTTCGAGCCCGAGGGCGTACTTCCTGTACGTTGAGGCGAAGGACCCGAAGTCCTGACGCCGCAGATGGGCGTTTTTCAGCTTCAATCAAAAATCCATTGTCAGGCCCATGGTTGCAGTAGAATCCGGGCTCGCGTCAGACAACCCTATGCTATAACCAACGTCTGCAACTATCCCTTCTTTAAGAAGATATCTTGCCCCAAGCAATATAGAAAGGAGATCACCCGGCTTAGCAGGATCTTTATTGGTCTCGCCGGTCAGCTCTCCGACAACCTCAAGCCCCTTCTCTGCCTTATATTCTAACGCTACCTTGAAGCTAAAAACATTTTCATAGTCCCTGCCAAAAGAGGGTTTATTGATAAAGACATATCCTAAATTCATATGGGCAACTAATGGGGACATCTCTCTGGTGGCGATAAAAAGAAAACCAAAGTCAGTCTCTCCTGTACTGAGTCCTGGTCCTGACTGCAGGATCTTCGGTTTATCTTCCGGTGTAGGCACCTTGAAGAAGGGCTGTATCGTCAGTGAGATGGGATTTCCCTCCCGGCCTTTTAAAAACAGGAGTCTTGATTTCAGGATCATATCTCCTACAGTCTCCACGCTTTCATCATCTTTTTGAGGCCTCCAGAAAACATAAGGGACCTCCACCCCGATATCGAGGTTATTGATAATCCCGTAGTTTAACTCGATATCTAAGTGATACGCCTCATCCCCTTTTGGAAAGTTGCTATACTTGATCCCGCTCTCCAACTTAATCCGGTGTATCTCAACAGGGTATGCGCTCTGCGTGGTCAATGGCCGGTGAGCAAGAGCAGAATCCGGAATAAAGGCGCTAAAAAAAATGGCAATGCCGACTGCAACCGTAAAATATTTTTTCAATCTCATGACCCCCTCTATAAAGTCTGTCAATAATACCTATTATGTTTCATGAGTGTCAAGAGGATTCAGGACTATTTAGGATTATAATATTTCATAGCCTCCGGGATCCACTGCTTCAACTCTTTGACCCTTCTGTCAGTCGCCGGGTGCGTGGAAAGAAACTCTGGCGGGGCCTTATCTTTGGCCTTCATCATTCTCCCCCAGAAGGCCACCGCCTCATTCGGATCATACCCTGCCCTGGCCATCAGGACAAGGCCTACCCTGTCGGCCTCTAATTCCTGACTGCGGCCAAAGGGGAGCAATACTCCCACATTAACCCCAATCCCATACGCCTGATTGATCGCACTGATCGCAACCGGGTCCTTATTTTTGACTGCAACGCTAAGTCCCACCATCCCCAATTGCGCTAATATCCCTGCACTTATCCTTTCTCCTCCATGCCTTATCAGGGCATGGGCCACCTCATGTCCCATCACGGCGGCTAACCCGGCCTCATTCTCTGTATACTTCAGTATGCCGGTATAGACAGCGACCTTACCCCCCGGAAGTGCAAAGGCATTCACCACCTTGTCATCCTGTATGACATTAAATTCCCACTTATAATCTTTCCTGTCCGCTACCGCAGCAATCCTCTCTCCGACCCTGTTTACCATGTCTATGACCTCTTTATCCTCAGATAACTTCGCCTTCTTCAGCGTCTCCTTATAGGAAGTAAGACCTAATTCAATCTCCATCGATTCAGGGATCAATATGAGTTGAGAGCGGCCCGTTACAGGCGCCGTCTGACAGGCAGACAATAGGATGAGTGCCAGGACCAGGAGGATTAAAGAAGGCCTCTTCATTCCTTCCATAATCTCACCTCCATGGTGGCAAGCAGAGGCAGCAGGGTCTCCGGATGGATCGCGGAGATGGCAACTGCATCATGCCTCTGACACAGCATCTTTACCTCCAACAGGTCAACCCTGTCCATTTTATTAAAGAGGAGTAGCACAGGAATATGCTCAAGCCCCAGTTCCCTGATGATCTGATCTACAGAGGCCATCTGCTGCTCAAAGCGGGGATTGCTGATATCTACCACGTGCAGCAGCAGGTGTGCATCCCTCAGCTCATCCAGTGTTGCCCTGAACGCCCCAAACAGGTCCCCGGGGAGCTCTCTGATGAAACCCACGGTATCCGTGACAACCACCTCACGCTCCCTCGGAAATCTCAGCCTCCGGCTCGCTGTATCCAGGGTAGCAAATAACAGGTCCTCTGTCTTGACACTGCTTTTAGTCAATGCATTCAGCAGGGTTGATTTACCCGCATTCGTATAGCCGACAATAGAGACAATTGGGATCTGGCTTTCAACGCGCCTCTCCTTCCTCTGCCTCCTCGCCATACTCAGATGTTCTAACTCCCGCTCTAAATGGGTAATCCTGTCCCTTATCCTCCTCCTGTCAATCTCTAACTTCATCTCACCCGGCCCTCTCCCGCCGATTCCTCCTGCCAGGCGGGATAATGCCCTTCCTGTACCGACCAATCTCGGAAGGAGGTACTTAAGCTGTGCAAGCTCCACCTGGACCTTCCCATCCCGGCTATGGGCCCGTCTGGCAAAGATATCGAGGATGAGCTGTGTCCTGTCTATGACTCGAAGATCCGTGATCTCTCCGATCGATTTCACCTGAGTCGGTGAGAGATTCTGGTCAAGGATGATGAGATTAGCGCCACTCTGAAGGGACTTTATGATAAGTTCTTTGATCTTCCCTTCACCCATCAGATACTTGGGGTGGATTATCTTTGGCCTCTGTATTACGGAATCCAGCACCGTCACACCGGCTGTCCTTGCCAATTCCTTGAGCTCCTCCAGGGAGTCTTCCTGCTCTGCCCTGCTTTTCAGAGACGCGCTGACGATGACGGCCCTGTCCCCCTTCTCTACATCAACACCTTGATGGGATATGGCGATCTCCTCATCAATATCCCGGAGAAAATCTGACAGATTAAGATTCAGTTGATGGAACGGCACCCTCTCCATGAGTTTGGATGTTATCCCCTCAGGGTTTGGCGGGACAAGGTGGGCAATATGGATATGGGCAGGAAAACCATTATCTCCCACACCTATCGCTGCAATGAGATCCAATCTGAGCAATGCAAGGTCCGTAAGGTCATCCTGAGTAAGTGCCTCGTCCTTCAGGTGGGTATGGACACACCTGACCCCGCGCAGACGTTTCCTCCCCAAACCAAATTCAGACAAGTCTGGTATCACAATCTCCTTCTGATCTCCAACGATGACATAATGAATTCCCCCCTGACGATCTGCAATCAGGCCTATCTGTCGATGAATCTCATAGGATAAAGAGGTGACATACCGGGCAAGTTCATTGGTAATGACCTCAGTGGGGGATATCCTGCGTCTGTAAATATTTTTTAGCCGCCTCAATTGATCGGCCTTTAACCCCATGGTATTGCCGTAGAGAGAAGAGATAATCCGTCCTCCTGATTTTGTTAAGTTGATGCAGATAGGCATTTTTCAGCATCAACTCGATAGGTTAGTGTATAATTTCCCCTCTCTAAGGTCAAGTTATAGGCGGACCCGATGTCATCCTTCAATGGAGTGTGGGGGTGGGTAGGTACCCAACTGCTCCCGGCAAGTCGCTCAGGGGCAACGACCCCACCCTTCACTGAATGGTTACAATATAGAAGTTGCAAATTAAAGGGTAATTCGGTATAAATACGGCTAACTTCTTACCATATCATGGCTCGACAAAAGAAAGACATAAACAAAAAGCCCTCCAATGGCGGAAACCTCGGGTTTGAGGAAAAGCTCTGGCAGGCAGCGGACAAGATGCGCGGCCACATGGACCCTGCCGAATACAAGCATGTCGTCCTCGGCCTGATCTTCCTCAAATACATCTCGGATGCCTTTAAAGAGAGGAACGACTGGCTGTCCAAAGAGGCCGCAGATACTAAAAGTGACTACTACAGCCCGGATACCGGTGAGCGCTTCCGGATCACCGAAGACCGGGACGAATATCTCTCCGAGAACATCTTCTGGGTCCCGAAAGGGGCCCGCTGGCGGTATCTTCAGGACAATGCCAAACAGCCCGCCATCGGCAAGCTCATTGATGATGCGATGGTGGTCATTGAGAAGGAAAACCCGAAGCTCAAAGGAGTCCTTCCGAAAGACTATGCGCGACCGACCCTCGATAAACACACCCTCGGCGAACTGATTGATCTCATCGCCACCATCGGGCTTGGGGATGCGGAGAGCCGATCAAAGGATATCCTGGGCCGGGTCTATGAATATTTCTTAGGCCGCTTTGCCTCTGCGGAAGGCAAAGGGGGCGGAGAGTTCTATACGCCGCAGTCGGTTGTAAAGCTCCTCGCTGAAATGATCGAGCCGTATAAAGGCAGGGTGTATGACCCCTGCTGCGGCTCCGGCGGCATGTTTGTCCAGTCAGAGAAGTTTGTAGAGGCCCATGGTGGAAGAAAGGGCGATATCTCGATATATGGACAGGAGTCAAACCCGACCACCTGGCGACTCTGCAATATGAACCTTGCTATCAGGGGAATTGAGGGGAACATTGGCCCCCATCATGCAGACAGTTTCAGGCAGGACCTTCACAAAGACCTCAGGGCAGACTTCATCCTCGCCAATCCGCCTTTCAATGTAAGTGACTGGAAGGGGGAGCTGCTCCGGGAAGATGTGCGATGGAAGTACGGAGTTCCTTCAGCGAGTAATGCCAATTTCGCCTGGGTCCAGCACTTTATCCATCATCTCACCCCGAACGGTATCGCGGGATTTGTACTTGCCAACGGCTCCATGTCTTCCAATCAGTCGGGCGAGGGAGAGATCAGGAAAAAGATCATCGAGGCCGACCTGGTCGACTGCATGATCGCCTTGCCGGGTCAGCTCTTCTATACGACCCCGATCCCTGCCTGCCTCTGGTTTATTACAAGGAATAAAAAGAATGGTGCAGGGGCAATTCATGAATTGCCCCTGCGGGATCGTAGAGGCCAGACCCTTTTCATAGATGCCCGCAAGATGGGTTATTTGATTGACAGGACCCACAGGGAATTCTCTGACGAAGAGATTCATCGGATAGCTCAGACTTATCACGCCTGGCGCTCTTCATTGCCACTTTCCTCTATGGGACAAGGCAATCTAAAATCTCCCTCTCCCATCGGTACAAATACCCCTCTCCCCTCAGGGGAGAGGGATTGGGTGAGGGGTGGTTATCAAAACATCCCCGGCTTCTGTAAAAGCGCCACCATCGAAGAGATCCGCGCCCACGGCCATGTCCTCACACCCGGCCGCTACGTCGGCGCTGAGGATATTGAGGACGATGGCGAGCCCTTTGATGAAAAGATGAGACGGCTGGCGGAAAAACTTGAAGAACAATTCGCAGAGAGCGCAAAACTGGAGACATTGATAAAGAGGAACATGAAAAGGATTGGCTTTTGAGGGATAAAGGTGGTCGCAGATTGCGGCCACATTCTTTAAGGTAGCATATTGGAATATCAAAGATATTTTTGAGGTCACAATTTGTGATCTCAAATAGGAGGTGCAATGGATTTGACTGTTCCGGTAGAGTTGATTGAGAAAAAGATTTATCTTATTCGAGGCCATAAGGTCATGCTGGATAGCGATCTGGCTGAACTTTATGGTGTGGAGGTCAGACAACTCAAAAGACAGGTCAGGCGAAATACAGATCGGTTTCCAGCAGATTTCATGTTCGAATTATCAAAAGAAGAATATGAACCTTTAAGGTGCCATTTTGGCACCTTAAAGAGGGGTGGACATTCCAAATACTTGCCCTATGCCTTTACAGAACAGGGTGTGGCAATGCTTTCAAGTGTTGTGAATAGCAAACGCGCCGTGCAAGTTAACATTGCTATAATGAGGGCATTTGTCAGGCTCAGGGAGATGATAGCCTCCAATAAAGACCTGGCCAAAAGGTTCGATGAGCTTGAAAAGAAATACGATGCTCAATTCAAAGTTGTTTTTGATGCGATCCGGCAGCTCATGGCTGCGCCTGAACCGAAGGAAAAGAAAATCGGATTTCGGGTAAGAGAAAAGAGTGCGAGGTACAAGCCATCGAGACGCAGAAACGCAAAACAGTCAGATGTATAGTAAGGACACGTTGCAACGTGCTATACATGTGAGGAACCTGAATCTATAAGGTCGCAATTTGCGACCTTATACTCCATAAGAGGTATCACAATTTGTGATAACTCTCTCTGCGGCCTGGTATCAGAAAACTTTACGATTTGATATTCCAATTTGGAATATCAAAGATATTTTTAAGGTCACAAATTGTGACCTTAGAGCGGAGGAACATATGGATGCAATTGTTCCAACAGAAGTGATTGAGGGGAGAATTTATTTAATTCGCGGTCATAAGATCATGTTGGACAGCGACCTTGCGGAGCTTTATGGCATTACAACCAAGGTACTTGTTCAGGCTGTTAAACGCAACATGAAACGTTTCCCTGCTGATTTCATGTTTCAGCTTACAAATCAAGAGGTTGCCAACTTGAGGTCACAAATTGTGACCTCAAGTTGGGGTGGCCGTCGCTACATTCCCTATACTTTCACCGAACAGGGCGTGGCCATGCTTTCCAGTGTGCTCAATAGTGATAGAGCGATTGAAGTGAACATTCAAATTATGCGGGTCTTCGTAAAGCTGCGGGAGATGATCGCCTCTAATAAGGAGCTGTCCAAAAGGTTTGACGAGCTTGAAAAGAAATACGATGCCCAATTCAGAGTAGTTTTTGATGCCATTCGCCAACTAATGACTCCACCGGCACCGGGGGAAAAGAAAATTGGATTTAGGTTACGAGAAAGGAGTGCAAGGTACAGGAAATTAAGTCGTAGAATCTCGAAACAAGAAGATGTATCGTAGGGACACGTTGCAATGTGTCATACATAGGAAGAATATGAATATTTTAAGGTCACAATTTGTGACCTTAAACTGCATAAGAGGTATCACAAATTGTGAT
>JAHFEQ010000059.1 GCA_023248395.1 Nitrospirota bacterium | reverse complement strand
AGGGTGCAAAAGCCCAGTCGGGTAGACCAGATGGGTGCTGTAACTCTTGTATTTGACTGTAGTTCTTTTTATGAGGAGCGGAATATTTCATGTTCTATAACTTTTTCAGCAACCTGCTAGAATCACAAATAAACAGGAGGAAGGAAATTATGAAAAAGACAATGTGGTTTGGGATTATGGTCGTCATCATTGCGTTTGCTGGCGTCTCTTTAGCAGCGGATGGGGCAAAGCTATACACGAATAAGTGTTTTGCCTGCCATGGGCAAAAGGGTGCAGGCACCCCCATGGCCCCTGCCCTGAAGGGTAATGAGTTTATCACTAAGGGAGATGTGAATCAGGTAAAAAAGATTATTCTTGAGGGCCGCACAGGCAGGGATAAGAAGTACCCCAAGTTTCCTGCCGATATGCCTAAGATCCCCATGCCGGAGGACGCAGTCACTACCCTCATAAATTTTTTACAAGGGGATATGCAGAAGTAGACTTTATGTAACAGGGCTTAAGTTCCACAGTGCTGCTGAAACCCTTATTAAGGCAAATGCCGTCATGGAACAGAAAGAGGGGTCTGACAGGGACACGAGGATGCTCCTCTACGGGTGGCTATCCTTTGCCATATCTTCGCTGATGTTTGCCGGGGTATTTGCATTCCTGATCGTCATGGCAAGGACCCCCATAATCCATAATCTCTTTCCCACGGTAGACTATGTGCGCGTTGCCTTAGTGGGGCATGTGACCCTTTCATTTGTCATCTGGTTTCTGGCCTTTGAGGGATTCCTCTGGACACTGACCAGCACACTTCACCTGGGTACAGGACAATTTAGTAAGATAGCCGGCTGGACCGGCTATCTCCTTTCTGTCGCCGGTACCTTATTCGTGATCATAGCGGCAATATCCGGCCTCGGCAGTCCACAATTTATCAACTATATCCCTGTATTAACACACCCCCTCTTTTATGCCGGACTTCTGCTTCTGATCTCAGGCATTACTATAACCTTGTCAAACACATTCCTGACCATGCAAAAGGCATGGAAGGAGAAAAAATATAAAGGACGTCTCCCTTTATTGACCTTCGGAATGACAATCCCTGGGATAGCCTTCTTTAGTGCTACCGCCTGTTTCGGACTCTCCTACTATTTCCAGATCATTACGCCAACAGTAAAGACACCCCTGAGTCTTGAAGCCCTCTTCTGGGGAGGCGGACATATCCTCCAATTTACCAATACCATCACCATGGTTACTGTATGGCTGTTTCTGACTCAGATTGTATTTAAGAACTTTCCGATCAGGGATGGCTATTCAAGATGGCTTTATATTCTCTATCTGATATTTATCATCCCTGCCCCTCTCATCTATTTTATATATGATACTCCCAGCTATGGATCCACAAAGACATTCACCACCCTCATGGAATATGGCCTTGGACCCTCTACCATCATCTTTGCTATCGCGATATTAATGACAATAGGTTCATCAGGGAGACTGAGAGACCTGCCATGGAACCGGCCGGAGTTCTCATCTCTTATCCTTTCAATGGCCCTATTCGCACTCGGAGGCCTCATATCCTTTAAGATATATGGGTACAACACAAAGATACCCTCTCACTATCATGGGGCAATAGGAGGGGTTACACTCGCATTTATGGGGCTGACAAACCATATCCTCTATCTGTTAAAGGGGGATGTATACAGCAGGAAGATCGCCGCTATTCAACCTTATATCTACGGGACAGGGCAGTCCCTATTTGTCCTCGGGATGTTCTGGGCAGGCTCCCATGGCGTTGCACGCAAGACATTCGGGGCAGCGCAGAATCTGGACGATATTGCAAAGGTGATGGGTATGGTTATCGTAGGCCTTGGTGGCATGGTAGCCATTACCGGCGGCATCTTATATATTACAAACTCTCTCCTGACATTGTTCAGGAGGCGCCGAGCGCTTTAGCCGCCTTTCTGGTGTCTTTTGGTTTAACCCAGAGGATTGCCCCATAGCGGCCCTCTCCGGTGGTAATCGCATCGATGGCCGTTACATTGATCCTGGCCTTTGCAAGGGCGCTTAATATCTCGCTGACCGCCCCTACCCTGTCACCCCCCTGGACCAGAAAGCCGCTCTTTCTGGGACCCACCTTCAGGCCTATCTTTTTTGCAGCCTGTTTAAAGGCAGCGGTATCCTCAGGGATAAAGTCCAACTGGGCACGCCGGCCCCGCGGAAATCCCGAGAAGGCAAGCATATTGATCCCGGCAGCCCCGAGGGCCCCAAGTATCCTTGCCCCCTCGCCCGGCTTGTCTGCAGCCTCCATCTTGAAATAGTCCACTTTACGGATCACGTCAGCCATTGTTCTCCCTCCTTTTTTATGATTCCAGATTGTTATGATTCCAGAGATTTTTAAGAAGATTACAGAGATTAATCACTGTAATCTTCTTTACATTTCCGTAATCAATCTTTCTTATAAACTCAACCCCAAGATATCAGGTCGCAGAACCGTTGTCAAACTCTTATGGCGATTAACCCTACTTGATAGTGAACTATTGTTCACCTTATACTAAGGCTTATAGCTTTTTAGGGGCTGATTAATCTATGAGAAAAGAGCTGCAAAAAGACAAGCTGCGGTCCAGGATTGACACCCTGCATCAATTCCATCAGGAGAAGGGGAGGATGCCGAGCTTTTCTGAGATAGCTGAGATGCTCGGACTGAGGTCAAAGAATGCCGTCTTCAAACTCATTACTAAGCTTGAAGAGATGAGTCTTGTCGAAAGGGATAGCACCTGGGAGGCTTATCCCCCCTCCCTGCTCCACTCTCTCAGGGTCCTCGGCACTGTAGAGGCAGGGTTCCCAAGCCCTGCAGGAGAGGAACTGGCCGATACGGTCTCGCTGGATGACCTCCTCGTAAAGAATAAGGCAGGGACATTCCGGGCAGGAAATCGGAACTATTCCCAGGTGAAAACAGCCGGCAGAGGTTGGGATTACCTGTTCTTAAGATAAAGGTTTAAAAAGGGGTTATATTGGCTTGCTTAAATTCCATAGTTGTAGTAATCTCTGGACAATCGATTAAATGAAATTAACTTTCATGTTTAAATTAACAGAGGAGGTTTTAAAAAGTGGATAGGAAGAAGAGAATATACCTTCAATATGCGGCCATCTTTATTCTCATTATGGTCTTCGGCATTATAAACTTTTTATTCAAAACATCAGATATATGGCGAAGCAAGGAGCCCAAATACGAATACGAAACAATTTCATCCAAAGATCTTTTGAACCTGATGAGCCAGAATGAAGAGCTTATCCTTGTTGATGCAAGTGGCGAGGAACATTTTAAAAACGGTCACATAAAAGGGGCTATGAATCTTCCTTATGCAAATTTAGAAAGAATGGAAGGTGTGCTAAAAGAAAACAAGGGAAAAGAGATTGTTATATATTGTGAGAATGGCGAAAGGTCAAAAAAGATCAGTGATGTTCTTTCAAATATCGGTTTCAGTAAAATCAGAAATCTTGATGGCGGTTTAAATGCCTGGATAAATTCAGGGGGAGAGGTTGTCAAGTAATCTGGAGCCTTTTATACCCGGATGTATTATAGACACGAAGTCCCTCTTCAAAGAGATGTATTTCTTCAACAAGTTGGATAGTATTGATAGGTGATAGCTGGTATTCCCTGATTCTATGGCGGTCAATCTTTTTATTCAGGAATGGCGGTCTTATGTCTCTCAGCCTTGCCAGCAACCAGATGTTGCCTTTACGGTAATGACAATCACCCATCACGCAACCGCAGACAAAAATACCGTCTGCGCCGGCCTTAAATCCTGTCTCTATCATGGCAGGTTGAATCGTCCCAATACAGGGTAATGATATCACTTTTACATTTGTCATCCTTTTTATAATATTCGCTATAGCATTAAATCTTATGCTGTGTTCGCAAATCAGCAGCAGGATTTTTGGTTTATTGATTATCTCTTCCTTAATCTGTATATCGGTCATACCGGACAGATTGACGGCATTAAAATCGCAGGAGCCCACACATATACCGCAGGCAGCACATCTCTCAGGTATGATGACTGCCTCCATCTTATAAGATAACCTGTCTGTGCGGGGCTGCAAACGGATGGCCCCATAGGGACAGTCCTTATTACACTGGTCACAGCCTGTGCACTTTTCTAATACAACCTGTGCAGCAGGCGGTCTATGCCTTTTAATCCATGGCATTATAAAGAGTATCAGGGTTACACCTGTCATCATCGACCAGAAGATGGGTTTTGGAAGATTAGACTTCACTGGGTATATGAAAAAGAAGAACCAATCAAAAGGAATATTTATTGGCAATCTGGATAGATCCGCAGGTTTAGCGCTGGTAGCAGGTTTAATGATTGATACCATAAGCATCATGAATATTACAGCCATAGTGATAATGTTAGGTGTTTTGAGTATTGGACGTGAACATCTCATGATGTGTATGCCTATGAGTATAAGCATGGCAAACGGTAAAGCTGAATGCAAAAAATGCAGAAGGAAAAAGAGCATTCCACTGAGGCTTTCATTATTAACAGGAGAATGAAAAAAAGAGTCGATATTGCTCCAAGGTAATAGAAGGGATTGAAGCGGGGCGAGAAACATCTGTTGGCCCAGTCTTCAATATAGAGGAATAATTTCTTCAATCTAAGTAGATGTTATAACGTATTGACGGGACTGCCTTGCAGAGGACATTTCTTTTCATGGATGTGGGCCTCAAACTCCTTTCTGAAGTGTCTTATTGCACCTTCAACAACAAAGACATCCCCTGATAGAAGATGACAGTATCCCTGTCCCTTTGAAAGGCTGCACATATTTTCAATGGCATCAAGGTTATCCATTTTACCCTGACCATCCTCAATTTTCTGAAGCAGTCTGGCCATATTGGCAGTTCCCATCTGGCAGGGGGGGCATTGTCCGCATGACTCATCCATAAAAAATCTGGAAAATTTCAGTGTGGCACCTACAGCACAGGTTCCGTCCCCCAGGACAGTGACAGCAGCGCAACCGAGCCCTGAGCCAGCTTCTTTTAATGATTCCAAATCAAGGCGGATTTCAAGATGTGATTCTGTGACAGGGGAATTACCCGGCAGAAAGGCTGCCTTAAATCTTCTTCCATCCTTTAAGCCATTCCCGCAATGGTTAATAAGTTTGCTAAGGGTGGTTCCCAGTGGCAGCTCATATATACCGGGCCTATTTATATCACCTGTGAGGGTAAAAAGCATTGTTCCAGGGTTCCGTTGAGAGCCGATTTTAGAAAACCAATCGCCGCCTTTAAGAACGATATGCGGTATGTTTGACAAGGTTCCTGTATTATTTACAAGGGTCGGGTTTCCATAGATGCCCCTGTTAGCAGGATAATAAGGGGGCTTTTGCCATGGCTTGGCCGCCCTGCCTTCTATGACCTCTATCATTGCCGTTTCTTCACCAGCAACATATTTATCAGGACACTTCTGAATATGAATATCTAGTGAGAAATCTGTTCCCATAATTTTTTCACCAAGATATCTCTTTTCTTTAGCCTCTTTTAAGGCCTTCTCAAGCAACATAATCTCTTCACGATAGTTTTCGTTGACATAGAGATAAGATTTATGGGCCCCGACTGCATAGGAGGCGATAATAATTCCTTCAATTAATTGATGGGGATTTGAACGTATAAGACACCGGTCTTTAAATGTTTCCTGCTCACCCTCTGCGGCATTGCAGCAGACATGCTTTTCCTCTCCTGTTGCTCCGGCTACTATTTCCCATTTTTGTCCTGTTGGGAATCCACCGCCACCACGACCACGCAATCCTGACTTCTTTACTTCTTCAATAATATCTCCTGGCTTCAATTCCAGAAGGGCTTTAGCTAATGCCTTATAACCATTCTTTGAGAGATAACTGTCTATGGAGATTGTTTCCAAAGAGCGGAAGTCGCTCATAGGGATATCTCTTGTCAGTAATACCCTCTGTTCTGATACAGTATTCACCTTTTTACTCCTCAGTCTGCCCTATGATGTAAAATTTATTGTTATCACTGTCAAAATCAATGACAGTGACTTGTCCGGCTTCGAGGTTTATTTTCTTTTCAAAGTGATAATCAAAGGCGCTGACATCTTTGGAATCCCTCATTTTGACCCTGACTTCATGCGCTCCCGGGGCTATGGGTATTTCCTCATAGGCAAATGTTGAGCCGTCATCTCTCACTCCTGTAGGATGATAGATCCTGGATAATATATTTCTATCGTCTACATCTAACTCTACATAGCTGGGGAGTCTCTTTCTCGAACAATCCATCCTCATGCGGGAGTAAGGGGAGTTTGTTTTCCTCATATGCTTAAGTTTACCTTCTGTTTCTTTCTCAGTTAATTCCTTACAATCCTCCTGTTTACCAGAGTGTTGGAAGGTGAATTTTATTAAGGCATTGTCTTTGCTATAAAAAGGGTATATTGGTTTTGTCGATAGAAAGGAGATGAGGAAGGCAGGCAGTATAAGCAGGGGAATAATAGAAAGTGCCGCCACTTTTTTGTATGACCCTTCCCCGGGTATTATAGTCTCTACAGGCCTGTAGGTCCTGACAGCAGATGTCTTCTTAAGTTCCTCCTGAAAGAGACTTATCTCATTGATGAGGTCTTTGGCACGGAGAGGAGATATCCGGTATGAACGGACCCTTGAGTAATTGGCCGTTGTGCCTTTCAATGGTAAGACAACGGGCGCCCTTTCCCCCATCAACCTCGCATGCGACCACCTGGAACCCTCACGGTAGTAACATTCCTCTGGCTGACAGCCGCTTACAAAGACACCATCTGCCCCTGATGCAAGGGCATATTCAATCGTAGAGTGGTGAATCATGCCGGAACAACGGAATGTAATAACATGAACATTTGGCATCGCTTTAAGACTCTTGTTCTCTGCATTTATAACCTCATTCAACCTGATGCTTTTTTCACAGACCAGACCCAGTATCTCCGGCCCACTACCTTGTTTTTGTGGTTGATTCAAGAGTTCTGTAATCCCCTTTTCTATTTTCTCCAATGTCCGGTCAGGCAGATCAGTCGCTTTAGGATCACATGAGCCGACGCAGATACCGCAACTTGCACACCTGTTAACCAGTACCTCTGCCTGCAGGAGATAGGGTCTCCCGTCGTTTCTGGGAGTCATTCTGATGGCTTCATAGGGACAGTCTTTATTACATTGCCCGCATCCTACACATTTCTCCAATATTACCTGGGCTGGCGGATATCTTCTGGACCTTCCAAGCCATGGCGCTGTGAAAAGTATTAGGGTGCCGCCGACTGACGTAGACCAGAAGGCCCACTTAGGCAGGGCAGAAGTTAATGGATATATAAATAAAAAGAACCAATCAAAAGGGATATTAATTGGCAACTTGCTCATATCAGCCATTTGAGCATTGGTGGCCGGGATAATGAAGGATAATGCAGAGAGCACAATCAATAGTCCAACAGAAATTGCGCGCGGAGGTTTAAACGCCGGCCTGGCATTTCTCGATGTATGGATAAATACTAAAGCGCTTATGCCTATAAGTGATATGCCTATATGCCCCAGGAGGAGGACAAAGAACAACATCTTGCTGATGGTATCACCGCTTAAAAAGGACCGGGAGGGAGGCTCAACAAAAATTGGGATATTATTAAGTAATTGGGCGGTTTTCTGGGCGATTAACTGTGCCCGTCCATCCCAAACCAGCCAGTACCCCATGATCCCAAGGATAATACAAGCTATCAGGAGGGCACTACCCGAAACCCAGGATAGCCATCGCCACTGACGAAATCTGCCGAGAAGAAACTCCCGCATGAGGTGTAGGGCTAGGAACATCATTAACCCATCAGAGGCATAGCGGTGCAGGCTCCGCAAAAAACCGCCAATATACCATTGGGTATTAGTAAGGTACTGAACGGATTCGTAAGGGGCGCCGGTCTTATAAAAGAAAAACAGATAACTACCGGTTATAAGTATCAGCATCAGGGAAACGAAACATAGTGTGCCTAACCAGTATAATGGATTATATTTAGGCGGGAATATCCTGTCTGCCCAACCGTCAATAGTATATACGATTCTTTTCCCCTGAGAACCCATAATCCGATTCCCCTCTAAGGCTCTTTATCTGTTCTATTAAATACACGATAATACAGTTTGCCATTTAAAACTATGACATAAATCATATCAGGAGTTATAAGTAAGTCGGGCAAAGGAAAGGCACTTTGTCGAAAAAAAAGGGCAGTAATTTTTATCATAGCATCATGATAAAATTACTGCCCATCCAGAAACTATCTATAAGCTCTCCGAAGGCATAGCCTTCATTTTCCAATATTCCACACCATTGACAACCACTTCCAGTTTAAGAAATAGAACAAAATAAACATCACTAAAAAGATCATAATAATAACGAAGCTGCCTGGCGCTGGAAAGTCTTCTTCATGTTTTTCTTCCATGATCAACCTCCTTTCAAATATCCAATTCCTTAATTCGTGAAACCCTATGGCTTATAACATCTTGGCCTCATTTGGAGCCAGCCTCCTGCCAAAAAATACTGAGAGCACAGACACACCCACATACATCAACCCGCCTGTAACTGCGGTTATTACACCTATGGCTGCTATCGTTGTGAAAAAAATCACAGCAGGGTCAAATGAGAATGGAAGAACAGCGTCAGCAAAGGTAACATCCCAGTGCCTTCTTGGCGAACCAAGTGTTCCAGCGCCTCCCATACCTAATGCAATCAGAATTATTCCAATAGCAAAAATGTATGGCTGGGCTACAGCCAGTTTTTTCCCGATAAGCTCCCGCCTGAAGATGAGGGGAATCACATAATAGGTAAGGCCCATAAAGGCAAGGGTGGTTCCACCTACAACAGTGCCGTGGAAATGACCAGTCAGAGCCCATGTGTTATGGCTCTTTATGGATAGCTGTTCTGTGCCATATACCACACCTGTGATACCGCCTATAAAACCGAATATGAAGAGGGAAAAGATCATGGCTGAAAAACCGGGTTCGCCCCACGGCGCCTTTGTCAGCCACTCAAATAAACCCTTTGTATATCCCTTTTTCCGCTGGGCAACCTCAACCGTCATCGGAATGGCCAGGGCATGTATCATACTGGCAAGCACTGCCAGGTACATAAAGTAAGAGGTATTGGCCATCTTATGGTATGGGCTTAGGGTTGGGTCTGTCAGAAGGTGATGCTCGGATGCAAGGTTGATAAATAAGATATAAAGGAAAAAGGCACTTCTGCATATCTTCTCATTAACCGGCTTTGCCCCAACAGTCAGCGCCGCTAAGAGATACCATATAGAGACCATAGCGGTTACATTTATCTGCTGGGATGCATGACCCAGTCCCCAGAAGATTAACCTGTATACAGCCGGGTCTAAGTTAGTTATCAAACCAAGAGACCAGAGGAATGTCGGTATAAAAATTATGGCCCCGCATGCGAGGGTGAAAACAGCAATGATGGCTGCAGCCGCTAAACCAAAAGTTACCAGAGGAACAGACCCCTCATAGGTCTTCTCTGCCTTGGCTACTGCCAGTGTTCCAAAGAAGATAGCACATCCAATCAGGGCGCCGACTGCAAAAAGGATAATCCCGAGATAATAAAGCGGGTCAGCCTGCAAAGGCACATAAGAACTGAACATGACAGTTGCCTTGCCGGTGAATACCATGATATCAACTAATACTGCACCCACAAGCATCAGGATATAAGCCAGCCATGCGATCTTTGGCGCCGCAAGCCTTGAATTAAGCAAAACCGATGACCCGAAATAGAGACCTGCTATCTCAAAGAATATGATCCAGAAGATGAGCATATTCAGCCCGTGGGCTGTCAGGAATCTGTAAAACAGGTCAGCAGGCAGCAGGTGGACCGCAGGCCAGCGTGTCATTCCAACCAAAAATGCCATGATCCCCCCTATCAGGATAAAGACGACTGCTGTTACTGCATTTATCCATATAAGGTTCTGAGTTGTTGCATAAACCTTTTTCCCTGTAATGGGACAGGTTCTAAACACTAATTCATTTGCCATCTTTTTCTACCCCCTTTTTCAAAAATATTACAGCGCTAACTCACAATTATCTTACCTATCATCGTATGGTGGCCTATACCGCAGAACTCATTACAGATTATATGGAATGTCCCGGCTGATGTAGGGGTCATGTTTAATATATTGTCATGGCCTGGCACTATCTGAAAATTCATAACAAGGGGTTGCAGTGAAAACCCATGCATCAGGTCTTGTGACGATATATGGAATTTATAATTGACACCCTTCTTGAGTTTCAGTATAGGAGTCCATGTCCACATCTGCGCCCTAAGGTATACATCGGCTCCATCCGGAGGTTCAACAATTGGAATACCTTTCTCTTCTCCAACCTTATATTTTTCTATAAAGGCCTCACTAATTGTCCTGTAATCCATGGGTTTTATCCTCATCGGATTGACTGAAGGGTTCTGGGTACCTATGAAATGCATAAGGGGCATCATGACAGTCAACACAAGGCACCATAATAATGATATGGAAATCCATATTTTTTCTTCCTTATCTGCTGGTTTCCACCAGTATTTTTCAGGAGATGTTATAGGCATAATTTTCCTCCATTTTAAATCAAATTAAATTAAATTTTCAGGGTGTGGGACCTGGTGGAAGAGAAAATGTTGGAGCAAATGCATACTCCATAACTCCCCATATAACATAAAGCACTGTTGGAATGACCACACCCAAGACAAACAGCATAGAAATATCATCATAAAGAACCTGCCAAGCAGAAATCTTTTTTTCTTCAGGCATATCCTTTCACCTCCTTTCAGCAAATTTGTGAGAATTGGTATAAAGAGATCTGATTTCACTCCTCCACATGAAGAAAAAGATAACAATGAGAGACATAAATTCTAAAAACATTTTGGATATATAGAAGTAATTGATCCTGTACGTATGGGTAGACTCATCATACAAAGAGCACATAGTTATCAGCCTGTCCCGCCAGCCTATAGGATTTGCCAGCCTTTTTCCTTCTCTTCTATTTGTCAATAGTTCATTTAATGGAGTCACAATATCACTACTCTTAATATTGACCCCATATATATGTTGATATATTTTTCCACCAGGTGCTATGATAGAAATTATATTTAAATGACTAAACCCATCCTCTCTTTTACTATAGTAGAACCCAATATCCCTTGATAATCTTTCGATCGTATACTTATCTGCGGTTACAAACCTCCAGTGGCTAAAGTCATCCGTAAATCTCTTACCAAACTCCCGCATCCTCTCTGGTGTATCTCTCTCATCATCAAATCCTATGGTAACAATATTCAATCCCCCGTTTTCCCCCTTTAGTAAAGGGGAAGTAAGCGCAGTGGCCAGGCTTGCTGTAATAGTTGAACAGGTATGGGGACAACTTGTGTAGATAAAACTGATTATGAGAGGTTTGTCATACAGGTCTTTTAAACGAACCCTGTTTCCATCCTGGTCTGTAACAACATAATCCCCCATCACCCTGCCTACTGACTGTTCAGCAGCCATCATCGCCCTGATCGCCCCTGAATTTTCAGGCTGTGAGGCAGAGGCAGATGTAGTGAACTCAAAGTAAAAAGAGGCAATTAAGATATATAAAATTATTATTATTCCTTTTTTCATATTCAGCCTAAAGAGACGTCCACTATTACAGAAATAAAAAGTATCGATAAATAGATTATAGATGCCTTAAAATTCTTCCACGCGATTTCTTTTGTTGGGTTTATCAGGAGCTGAAGATTTCTTCCAATAAAAAAGGCCCCTGTACACACGGCAATTACCCCGTAAATTAATCCGAGATGGCCGAAGAAGAGGGGGAGCAGTGAGGAGATAAACAGGAATAAGGTGTTTAATAGTATAAATAAAGCACTTTTATAATTATCGAGGATAACAGGCAGCATAGGAATGCCGACCTTTTGATAATCCTCTTTATGGGCTATAGCAAAACTCCAGAAATGAGATGGGGTCCAGAAAAATAAGACAACAGCAAGGAGTATCGGAGGCAGACAAAACCCCGGGTTAGCTGATGCCCCTCCGGCAAGCACGGCAAAACTGCCGGATAACCCGCCGATTATGATATTTATCCAGCTTCGCCTCTTAAGCCACACAGTATATATAACTGCATAGACAAAGGCACCGAGAAACAGGTGCAGTGATACTACGTAATTAAAACTGAAAAAGGCAGTGATAACTGACAGGAAGATGAGGAAGATTCCTGCAAAAGCTACACCTTTAGTCAAGCGGATTCTCCCGGATGGTAATGGACGGCCATCAGTCCTTTTCATGATCGCGTCTATATCTCTATCATAGTATTGATTGTAAGCACCCGCGCCGGCTGATGCCATAAGAGTCAATATGGCAAGAAGGAAAATCCTGGGGAAGGAAGGTGGACCCTTTTCAGCAACAATATACCCCACAACGGCACTGAAGGAGATCAGCATCCCTATCCTGATTTTAAATATTGACAGAACATTCTTTACCATAAGTCTCCTCTTCTTCTGCTCCGGTAATTTCTATCTTTTTGCGCTTTAACAGTGAGAAAATGGCATTGATTACAAAGGTTGCACCTCCCAGTATTGCGATAATCCCTCCGAGACCCATAAGACCCATTCCTGCAAGCTTTCC
>JAHFEQ010000010.1 GCA_023248395.1 Nitrospirota bacterium | reverse complement strand
AGATTTGATACCTCCAAGATAGATCTCGTCTCAAAGACAAAAGACCTCTCTATAGACATACCCCCATCAAATATAATACCCCTCAGGAAATAACCGGGTTAAGGATTGCCTATACCTATAAAAGAAAATCGGACACCACTCTCATCTTTCACTACCTTGTACAGGAAAGGGGGCTTCAGAGGTTCCCGATCTTCATTGAAACTTGTCTTTCCCGTAATACCCGGAAAATCTTTGAGATTCATCATCGCATCCCTGACCTTTGGGGTTTCTGTTGAGCCTGCCTCGGCTATAGCCTTTGCTATAATATTAAAGGTATCGTAACCTAATGCAGCGATTTTATCAGGGGACTTACCCTTTTTCTTTTTATATTCTTCAATAAAGTTCTTAAGCTGTTTTTCCTCCCAGTCCGGTGAATAACCTGCGTAGAGGATACTGCCGACTACTGCGTCTTTACCCAGCTCTATAAATTCACGGGAGAAGAGGTCCTCACTGCCAACCATGGGTACATCAAGGCCTTGTCTCCTGGCCTCTTTCATCAATTGTGCTCCCTCTTCTGATTCGCCTGTGTATATTATGCACTGAGGCTTCTTTGACTTTATCTCTTTTATCTCCCTTTCTATGCTCATCTCTTCTGCAGATATATTAGCCGTATCCTTTGCCCATAGGTGCATATCAGCAACAAGGTTAGAGCCTTTATCAAAGATTTCGCTTTTAAATAAAGAGGAGAGCTGGTGGGAATAATCATTACTCATGGAAGTTACAAGTGCAAAGTCTTTGCAGCCTTTTTCTTTTAATGCATATTCCATCAGCCTCTTTACTGCAATGTCGTCCGGAAGGGCGTTTCTGAATATATAAGGCCCGCTATCCCCAAGCCTCCTCCTTGTGCCGGCAGAGACAAAGATTGTGTGTGAAGTATTTGCCAGTTGAGTGGCATTAAAGGTGATCTCACCGGTTGGGCTTCCAATAATAGCAATCACATTATCATCTGTGATTATTTTTGCTGTGGCAGTTGATGCACCCTTTGGAGTGCCCCCGCTGTCGTAGTGGATTATCTCTACCTTCTTGCCATTAAGGCCGCCTGAAGAGTTTAATCTTTCTGCAGCAAGCAGAACACCTTCCAGTGTCTTTGTCCCGAATTCTGAAAGTTCCCCTGTCTCAGGACCTATCACCCCTATTCGCATCTCCCTGGGGCGATCATATATTCCACTCACTTTATCTTTTCCTTTAGTCTTTACCTCAGGTCCATAAGTTATATCATTTTCTGTACTAATGTCCTTTTTTGAAAGACCCTGTTGAAATTCAGCCTCCCGCTGCTCCCTTTTGAGTTGAACCTCACTTTTTTCTTCCTCCCCCCCCCCGCTGCAACCTCCTATCAGTGTAAGACAAAGGATTAAGAGTAATGACCAGAATTTTATTTTCATATTTTAATTCCTTTCACTACTTTGAGATATTGAGACAAGTTTGTCTATCTTTTCTACAATCATATCCTCGGTCATCTCACCAAGTACAACGTCTCTTATAGTCCCATCATTATCTATAAAAAAGGAGCTTGGAACTCCAAAGATATTATATGCCTCACTTATCTTTCCATCACTATCAAGTAATATTGGATAGGTAATATTGAAGCTGTCAGTCATCTTTTTTACGATATCCTTACTCTCTTTTATATTAATACCAATGATTACTATTCCTTTGTCCCTAAACTTATCATAAGATGCCTTAAGATCATCCATCTCTTCCCTGCATGGATAACACCAGGTTGCCCAGAAATTGACAAGGACACCCTTTCCTTTAAAGTCCTTAAGTTCTACCTTTTGACCTGAAAGATCTACAAGGGAAAAATCAGGGGCCTTAGAGCCAATGGATACCCCGGCAGTATCTGACCCTTTTCCCCTGCTGCATCCGGAGATGAGGGTTAAAAGTGCAATTATAATAACTATGTTTTTTTTCATTCTCCTCTTTACCCCTGCAATAAATCCGGTGGAAACTGTATGGGCATGTCCCAGCGGTATGCCCTCTCCTTAGGGCCTCCCAGGTCTTTTATTACAACCTCAATATATTGGGTATCTCCTTTGATAATTGGATTTCCCTGTTTGTCAAACCTGGAAAATCTCACAACACCCTCTCTGTGATGGGCTTCTCTGCTCTCCATCCTCATATTCCAGCCTGGCAGGGCAGTATATTCATTACCCCTATCATCCCTTAAAAAGGTCTTTTCATCTAAAGGGAATGTAGGGAGTTTACCTGTATGAACAGTAAGGTCTACTATAAATACCAGGTTTCTGTCAACAAGATATTTCCCTGCCTCACTCAACGATTCAATGGCCATGAAATATTCCTTTGTTGCATAGAATATATCCACATATATATCTGCGTAACCCATATCATTACGCCAGACAAGTTTTTTTACTGCCTTTACTATTGCAAGAGGGAGTTTTGTATTAGGGGCAGGGTAGTTCTCCTGGAGGTATCTGATGATTACCTCCCTTTCCTTTGAGTGTAACTTTACTCCGTTATCATTGCCCATTCTTTCTACTACCTGTGCCCACCCGAGAGGTGTATGGACAGCTCCATAGATAACCTCCATACTGTGGCAGCCGCGGTTACAGGTTGAATTAAAGAGGGCTGATGTCTCCTCTGCTGTCAGTCCATTTACCATAGAGTAGCGAAAAAGGAAAAGTCTTCCCCAAAGCCGCAGGTCATTTAAAAAAAGGCTTTCCCCCCTGATCCCCTGCACTATAACAAAACCTGCAAGGGCCAGAAACAGGAATATGGAAACAAGAAGCAGTTTAAAATTTAGAAGAGCTCTCAGGGACTTCTGCATCCTTTGCACAACGGAATCCATAATCATTAGAAATAATGTTTATATCATCAGGGAGTCGTATAGCTGCCCTGCTGCTTATGTACGGACTGACCCAGGACCCGCCTTTAAGTACCTTGAGTCCCTTATCCTTGTCATGCCATGTATCTGTCCACTCCCAGACATTTCCTGCCATATCATAAACGCCATAAGGGCTGGCGCCTGCCGTAATTGTACCTGTTTCAACTGTACCTCCGGGAAACAGGACAGCGCTTGTCTCTAATTCATAATTCCCTACCCTGGCTTTGCCTCCCCGGCCTGATTCAGTTGTATTAGCTTTACCCGCATCAAAGTCTTTACCCCAGGGATAGGTGCGTCCGTCTGTCCCTCTGGCAGCCTTTTCCCACTCCTCTTCCGTTGGAAGGCGTTTTCCTGCCCACTTGCAATAGTCAAAGGCATCCTGCCATGTTACGCCGACAACAGGATGATTCCCCCTGTCCGCAGGATAGGTATAAGAGCTGTTAAAGCCGCTGTACTGTTTGTTTGTGACCTCAACCCTGTCAATATAAAAAGATTTAACATTGACCTTCCTGCTGGGTTGTTCATCAGCAAACCAGGATTCTTTTCCACCGTACCTGCGGACTAAATCCTTGATCTCCTCATTACTGGTTCCCATTATAAACTCTCCGGCAGGGATTAACACCATCTGGACTTCATCCTTTGCCCAGCTTGTCCCTGCCAGCATCCCTGTAAACAGGATAATAAGGATTGATGATGTTGTCCCCTTTTTTCTGCCAATAAAAGCGCCAATTATCAGATAAACAATCCCACTCCAGACAAGCACCATACCTGTAAGAAGTGAACTCTCCCTTAATGGAAAGCCCTTTCTTGTCAACTGGTACCACTTGCCATGAAGCCTCTGGATAGGCGTAAGCATCGCCTCCTGACCATACCGCTTAAAGAAATACTGGTTTATCTCTTCTTTGGTAAGCCCTGCCTTTAGCTTCTTTCCTACCATATCCTTCCACTCAAGGCCGCAGCTCATGTGACAGTCTTCCAGTACCATCGGACACTCGCACGGGCAGGCCAGGTCATGCGAAATCCCGGCTACTGTTTCAGCCTTTTCGCCGGGCCAAAAGGTGTATTCTGAAAATAGACCCATTGAGACAAGGACTACAGAGAAGAAATAAATGCCTATTTTTTTGCGTATACTCATATTTGTTCACTCTCCTTTTTTCTCAGGAGGTGAGGTTAATTTCTGGTTAGCCTTTGATCTGTTGGTTATGACGTATCTGTAATAGCCTAATAATATAAGGAGGAGGACTCCCCCGACCAGGAACATAGTATAACCTCTGTTAGAACCAGCCTGACCTGATTCAGCCATACTTGAGAATTTTATATCTATAGATGGCCTTGAATCTTCTTTACTGTAAGCTATATTAAACCTTATCTCCTTTTCCTGAGGGATATTATCATAAGTATAATGGAGATATCTGAATCCCTTGTCTTCTGATTCTTTTGATGAGACAGGAGTTACATTAAAACCGGAAGATCTAAGCGGCTGTTGGATATTAACCTCTAACTCTCCTATGGGATAATGAGACAGGACTACGTATTCAAACTCCCTTCTATTACCTTTGTTAAGGGGGTTATATTGAAAATCTATGAAAAAGTCAGGGTAAGGGAGTTTAAGTGTGACACCGGAATAGCCCCCCTTTGGGGATACCTCGTATAATTGGCAGAAATGTTCCCCCTTGGGAGACAGGCTGCATGCATCGGTCAATTCCCTTACGCCCTTTGGGACGATAAAAGCTGCCTTAGTTGGAAAGCGGTCTCTCTCAAAAAACTTCCCCTCATACACAACAAGGACACCTTCTGTGTCATACTCTGGCCATATAGATACCTTCATCCTTCCAATCTTAAGATCAGGGTTAGGAACCCCGCCCCTTTCAGAGGCATTTTCACAACCTGCAGCTATAATTAATACTAATATAATGGAGGATATAATTTTCATTTTACAAACCCTCCTACCAGAAGGCTTTTATAGGCCACCATCCAGTCTGTTAAGATCAGGATACCCATCATTATTAAAAGGGCGCCGCTTAAAATCCTTGCGGCCTTTCTTACCCTCTCATTTTTTGAAATCAGGACAAAACTTGAAACAAGTGTCCCAACTGAGAGAAGTGATGTAGAAACCCCTGCTGAATAAAAGACAAGAAAGATTGTGCCCTCACTGACAGTACGCGGGTCCTTCGTATAATTGAAGATCTCTGAGAGGGTAGGTGTTACACATGGCTTATAGGCAAAGGCCAGGGCCATGCCAAATAATACAGCGACTATGCTATGCAGTACGGGCAAGGGATTTTTTTTCTCAATGCCTTTAGGTAAGGTGAAAATCCCAAGAAAGTAGAGGCCGATAAGTAAAATCAGAATGCCACCCATTTGGTTTAGTACGGAGAGGTATCTGTACAGGATAACAGCAGCAGATGTAGCTGAGGCGCCAATAATGGTAAATATTATAGAAAAGCCTGTGAGGGCCAGAAGCCCTGTAACAGCAACTTTTCTGATCCCTTTTTCTAACTTGTCACCCGGAGACTCCATAGATGCGGTACCCAGCAGAAAGGCAAGGATGAATGGGCTTATCTGCAGGAGGCAGAAGAACCAGATCGAAAAAAGACTGTGAGCCCCCCCTGTATAGCTTGATAACAGGCTTAACTCTATTGCTTTTTCTGCAGCATGGTGATGATGCACCAGTTCTTCTGCGAAGGCAGACTCAAACCCGATCATTAGTCGCCTCGCCAATCTTATCCTCTATGGCCTTCATGGTCTTTACCTGTCCCACAATCAGGCCACTGATCTTCCAGTTTTTATCTATAACAATTGTTGTTGGAGTGGTCGCTACTCCAAAGGCACCAGAGATCTTTCCAGCGGTATCTGTTCCGGTATAAAAGTTAAACCCGTGCCTTTTTACAAAATCTTTTAAATCGCTCTCCCCGTCCTGTATGCCAACACTCAGGAATTTAACATTCGCCCCTGGATATTCTTCATATGCCTTCTGGATCAGCGGTGCAGAATTATGAGAGCAGGGACACCAGTTGGCATAAAAAAACATGACCAGAGGCGTACCTTTAAATTCTTCTGATTTTAATGCCTTTCCATCAGTAAGGGTAATAGCAAAGGCTGGCGCTGAATCACCGACCTTAAGGATGTTGACCGGTGGATTATAATATAGAATTGCCCTCAGCATAAGACCAGTAGCAAAAAGAAGTATAACCTTATTAGTAGATGAAGTCATTATTTCACCCCCATCTTTTCCCGCTGAAACTTTTCAGCATGGGTCATCTCCCCTGTACTTAAAGAACTCTCGATCTTCCTTTTCTCAAAAGGGGTATTGAGAAGCGCAATCAGGGGCTTATCCCCCTCTAAGAGTCTTTCTATATCTTCCCTTTTAAAACCCTTTTCCCAGTTGCCGATTGTAGCATTCCAAACCTGGACAATAGCCGCTGCCTGGGAATCAGTGATATCACTTATTTTTAATTTGCTATCCCGGTTTCTTCGCTGTGGAATTTCATATTTTCGCATGTTATGTACTACTACGATAAAAGGGGGACCGCACCTGTCGCAGTATCTTTTAATCTGATCGATGGCATGGCACTGGGAGCATTTATTGGTTGCCATCTCCACTGCTTCTGCAACGTTATACTCAATAATGCCTCTTGCCTTTATCTCCCCCATAATCTTCTGTCCATAGTCGCCTTTTATGAAAAAGACGGCGCTAATGGCTATGAAAACTAATATAACTAATAGGATTAAGACTGGTTTTTTCATAATGAACCTCCCCTCCTTAATGCCCCTTTTCCTGAAGAATAAGAGGCCCTACCTTTGATGCGATGATCTTTTCATGGATCTCACCTCTATAGATATCCCTGATGATGCCCTTCCTGTCGATGAAAAATGTTGCAGGAAGAGACAAGACCCTGTAAGTCCTTGTCAATTTTAGTTCGTTATCTATGACAATAGGGAATGTTACGCCCGCTTTATTGACAAACTCGGATACCCTCTCTTTGTCTTCATTATAGTTTATCCCCACGATAACGAATCCCTTTTCCTTATATCTTTTGTAGGTTGACTCGAGGAGAGGCATCTCTTTGGTGCAGGGTGGGCACCAGGTGGCCCAGAAATTAAGAACGATCACTTTGTCGTTGAAACGATCAAGCCTGAAGATCTCCCCATCGATCCCTACCATGGGCATATCAGGGGCCTTTTGGCCTATATCTATTATCTGGAATCTATTACTTCCATCACCTTCTTTCTTGGCATGGCACCCCTCCATTAGAGAAAAAATAATTACCACTACCAAAAGGGTCCTTATTGTTGTCATATGATAAATATATTCTAACATGACTCCATGGTGAGTACAACTACTTCTTATCTTCCTCAAAGGTGTTGATTCGACAGCGAAGCGATATGATTTCTGTCATAGACTCTAGTATACTTTATGCTATGCTTGTGGTATAGTATACCGATATTATAGTAGAATTATCTGTAGTAAGATAAGGGTCATAAAAAGGGGGGGACAATGAAGATTGAAAGATTAAAGGTCAAAAGTCAAAAGTTATGGATTATCTCTTTTATCTTTGGGGTCGTCATGGGTACGGATCTGCCAAAGGGGCCCGCTTCAGACGGGGGGGCTATGAGAGAGGCCTTTGGGGCTATCGTGAGAGTAGATATGCAGACTGCTTTAAAAAAGAGGCAGGCCGCCTCAGAGGGGGTAGATCTGGGACAGTCATTTATCAATGCCTATGAGGCTAATGATGAGTCAAGGATGAAACTCCTTGTAAAAGTGAACAAAAGTTCTGTTTCAAAGGAACTTATAGATATGATTACCTATGCCACATCAGGTGAGGTAAGTTCTGAAGAGATGACCTGGCTTATAAAAATCACTGATAAGATGGCGGCCATATACTATAATGAATTCTCTGACAAGAGGCTTGAAACCTTTGTGTCGAATTATAAGAAATGGTCACAAAGGGAACAGAAAAGAAAGAAAGAGGCGGACAATATCTTTTACTCTTATAAAATGGAGATAAAAAACAAGAATTATGATGCTGTAGTAGAGAAATGGGATCAGTCCTTAGACATGTATAGGGAGATCGGAGATAAACTGGGTGAGGCAAAGAGGCTTAATGAGATCGGAATTACCTTTGGCAAGCTCGGTTCCTATAAGACCTCGATAAAATTCCTGAATGATGCCCGCCAGATTAATAATGAGATTGGTAATGTCCGTGGAGAGGTCAGTGACCTGAGATTTATTGCTGCCGGATATGTAGCCCTTGAGGATTACACTCAGGCTATAGAGATTTATAAGACTGCCTTGAATATTGTAGGTGACCTTGGAGATAAGGCCCAGAAGGATACTCTATTAAATGACATTGCCGGGATTGAAGGCAGGATAAGAATGACAGCGGGGATTAAAGACTAGCCTATCAGGGGCAATTCATGAATTGCCCCTACAATGTTTTAAACAACTCTGTAATTTCCATTCCTAAAGATATGACGCTGTTCCCCTCTGTAAGGGCATAAACCGCACGACCGTTGTTATGTGTCTTTCCGATATTAAGTTCCTGAGGTGTGTTTGACCCTTCCTGCCAGATCTTAACAGTATATGCAGGCTTATCAAGGCCAAACTCCTTAAAATCCTTAGGATTGTCAATGACAAATTCTTTAATCCTAACCCCTTTTAATTTCTCAAGAAGGTCCTTTATTATTGAAAACTCAACAGAGGAATTGGCAGGCGTCTTTTGTTTCCATTCTGCCTGGGAGTCCTTTTCCCACAATATCTCCTTAACCGGGGACTTCAATTGTATCTTTATTACCTTCTCTTCTTCAAAGAAGAAGACCGACTGGTCTCTGAGGTGGTTTACATCCCTCGGTAAGATATCCCATACATCCTCTTCAAGCAGGAAGACATTTGGGGTATCCTTGTGTTTTACATATACCCCCCTCTTTTTTATGTCTTTATCACCAAAGAAAAGGGTCGTAACCCCTTTATTGTCTCCGCTTCCCCAGACGCTTACCTCAGCCCTGGGGGGATTCAGACCGTATAAACCAAGGTCTTTAGGTTCTTCATCAATAAAGGCCTTTATTTCACCTTCACTGAGTTTACTTAATAGCTCCATTATTTTTACTAAGTCAGCCCGCGCCTTCAGAGGCTGCGTTATCTCCCACTTACCCATCATTGGAAGCTCTGCCCTCATTGTCTGGCCATTGAGAGAGATCTCTAATTTATCGGCCTCAAAAGGCTTAAACAGGGCTATTGTCTTATCCCTGAAATAATAATCGTCCCTGTCTGCCTCTGCCCTTGCATCTGCAACAACGCGGTAGACCCTCGGGTCACCCTTAACCATGGCATAGGCTACATTCTGGGTTGGACCTCTATCTCCAAAATAGATAGTCTTTGCAGACTCCCCCTTGATCTTGATTTCCACCTGAAGTGAAGGATTTGATAATCCAAATTCGACAAGTCGTTGCGGGGATGGGTGTTCCTCCATAACATACTTGCTGTCATTTTTTGTTTCTGTGATATATTGCAATACAGAATGGACAGATTTATCATCAGCCTTTGCCTTAACAGGGCTGTCCATTAGCCAGCCTTTTTCATCCCTTATCAGGTGTATAAGGCTTCCTGGTTTTTTAAGTTCCAGCTCAACGACATCGTCAGGGGTAAAGTGGAACAGTCTGCTTGCCTCTTCTTCAGCCTGTTCCCTCTCTTTTCCGCCTCTTATTTCATATATGTAGAGATAACCGCCTAAGATTGACAAAAGGATAATCCAAAGGAAGGTCTTCTTAAAATACCTCATCCCCCCCACCTTTTCCTGTTAATAATACTGATTCCTGCAACGATGACAAGAGAAGGTAGAACTATTACTGGTAGCCAGAATATTATTCTGCTCTGGGCAGATGTTAATACTACAGGAGTATTATCAGGATTACGGCGTCTGATGGAGATTAGCTCTGCCTCTTCTGCCAGCCAGTTTACAGTATTTAAGAACATATCTCCGTTGCCAGCTAAATTTATATGTGTATTATTGGCAAAATCTGAATCACCAAAAACCACTACTTTTGAAAGATTCTTTGTGCTCTTTACCTCAGTATTTTGCTGCCCATCCTTCACATTAAGGACAGTTACAGCAGCAATACCAACTGGTCCGGCCTTATCCTTTCCGTCATCAAACTGGGCCTTTCCCTGTTCCAGATCAGGCAGACTCGTCTCTGCCCAGGAATTATCACTGGTCGTTGCAAGAACATAGGAGCCTTTCTTTGGATTCTCTTCTATCCCGACAGACCTTGCTAAAGGGTAAAAGGTAGAGACTTTGAAGTCACGGGTCAGCGGATGCTCTTTGTGATAATCTGTTACCACAGGTGTCAAGTAATTTGCTCCGAAGACCTGACTCAGTTTATCAATAATTATATCATCACCAATATTAAATCCATAGCCCTTTAACAGGTTAACCAGTCCGGGGGGGCTTCCCGGGTCTATCAAAAACAGGACATTTCCTTCCTGTTCAATATATTTAATAAGCTTTGGTAATTCTTCGGAGATAAGTTCCTTCTTTGAACCACCTATGACAAGCACAGATGCATCTTCCGGAACGCCTGGTTCGCTCAATAGCAAAAGTTCTTTAACTTTGTAGTTCTCTTTTTCAAGCGCCTCTTTTGCTGCTTTATATCCATCCTTATCCGAGCTTGATATATCGTTCTCTCCATGCCCCTTCAGGAAGTATATGGTCTTAATATCGTCCTTCATAACCTTTAGAATTGCATTTGTTATCTTATCTTCACTCTCAAATCCGACCTTTTCCTGATTATTCCCGCTCTTTATTAAGGTAGCCCTGTATTCTGTAACCCCATATTTCAGCGCTTTATCAGGACTTCTGTCAGGGTCTATGATCTGATAATGGAATCTGGGTGCGTTATAGGCATACTCCTGCAGCAGGTCTACCATCTGCTGCCTTGTACGTTGGTCCTGCCTGTAGAAGGAAATTACCTCTACATCCCGTTTCAGAGATTTAATAATCTTTATGGTCTGATCAGAGAGGGTATACCTGCCGGATTTGGTGAGGTCCATCCTTTTTTTATGCATCGTAGATATGACAGAGATTATTGTTACTATGGCAAGGAATATGAGGAGCATAACCGCCATATTAGCGCCATACTTTGTTGAACGTTTCAATAGGATGTTGCGGAGATTCCCAAAATTGGAATAGAGGAAGATGAGAACAAACAGGAACCCTCCCCATAAGAGGTACATCAGTTGTGTGGTTACCTGACCTTTTATGAGGTATATTAATGATACACTCAGTATCATTAATATACCGAAAAGTCCGGCGAAATTTCCTAATTTTCGCATAAAATATTTACTCCGGTTGTATACATAATTACCGCCATCTCTTGGACTCCAGTGTCCTCATTGTCAGGAACAGGCAAAAAGCAGCAAAGTTGAGATAAAAGACTATATCCGCAGTATCAACAACTCCTTTGGCAAAATTATAAAGGTGCGGCATAAAGGAGATATAGGATAAAACACCTCCCAGTTTAGGACCAGCAAAATTAACAGAATAACCCATCATGTAGAATACCAGCAGGCCGCCGAAGGAGACTGCAGCAGCTATAATCTGATTTTCTGTGAAGGAGGAGGCACACAAGCCAAAGGCTATAAAGGCAGTCCCCATGAGTAAGAGCCCTACGTAGCCGCTTATGATAACTCCCCACTCCGGCTGACCCAGGACAGACAACAGGATAAAGCAGGGGAAGGTCAATGCTATCATCACAGAGAAGATAACAACAGCGGCAAAGAACTTACCAAGTATAATCTCAATATCCTTTACAGGATAGGTCAGAAGTAATTCTATGGTTCCGGATTTTTTCTCTTCAGATAGTAATCGCATGGTAAGCATAGGCATCATAAGGAGCATGATAATGCTCATGTTGCCAAAGAGCGGCCTGACTACACTCTCAGTGACATTAAGGAGGTTATATTGTTTAGCCAGTACCGGATTTTGCGTTGCCTCAAAACTGACCATGCTGAAAGAGGCAAAGATGTTATAGAAAAAATATCCTCCCAGGATTAGAAATATAGTAATAACAACATAGGCTATGGGTGAAAGGAAATAAGACCTGAGTTCCTTTTTAAAAACAAGATAAACGTTTTTCAATGGGCTGTTCTCTCCTCAGTCACAAGTTTTATAAAGATATCCTCAAGGCTCATGCTCACTGGTCTCATCTCAAGGAGGTCCCATTTGTTATTTACAATAGTGGCAGCCAGGTCTTTACGGATATCAGCATTCTTCATTGCGTCTACTAAGTATGTATGAACATTATCTCCGCTGCTTGTCTTTCTCATAATGCTGCTCACGCCGCTGACCACCCCTAACTTCTGAGCAACTTCTTCCTGAGGCCCCCTGACTATGAGGGTGATCTGGGCAGAACCCTGTATCTTTCTGGTGAGATTATCAGGCGTATCTACAGCTATTACCCTTCCTTCATTTATTATAATAACCCGCTGGCATATCATGCTTACCTCAGGGAGTATGTGGGTGCTCAGGATAACTGTCCTTCTGCCTGCCAGATTTTTTATCAACTGCCGTATATCAATTATTTGCCTTGGGTCAAGACCTATGGTTGGCTCATCGAGTATGAGGACTTCAGGGTCGTTGATAAGTGCCTGGGCAAGCCCCACACGCTGCCTGTATCCTTTTGAGAGGTCTTTGATGAACTTTTTCGAAACGTCAGCTATACAGCAGTCATCCATAACCTCCTGGACCTTCTTTTTAATATCCTTTCCGCTTACACCTTTGATCCTTCCGACAAACTCAAGGTATTTGATAACAGGCATGTCTGTGTACAGGGGTACATTCTCAGGCAGGTAGCCGATCCTCTTACGCACCTCAAGGGAATCTTCAAACACATCATATCCGGCTACCCGAGCCTTACCGCTGGTCGGAGGGAAGAAGCAGGTAAGGATGCGCATCGTTGTTGTCTTTCCTGCACCATTAGGTCCAAGAAACCCAAGCACCTCCCCCTTTTCTACTTTAAAGGAGATGTCGTTTATACCCCTTGCTGTTCCATATTGCTTGGTAAGGTTTTCTACCTCAATCATTATTAAACCTCATTATTGTAAAAACTAAACTTGCATTATATGGTTAAAAGTTAATGGTTGTCAAGTCTCTACTATCATTTTGGGATTACAGAAAAAAATGGGTGGGGCCATTGCCCCTTCGCTCCTGGCCTTCGGTGTTGACTTGACCCATTGCATTGGCCTTTGGCCGCAATAGATATCCCTGAAGATGGAAGCCCTGTCCGGAGTTTTGATCTCTCTACTCTTTATCATGGAGACGAGTTTGGCAGGGCAATGATTCGCGGACCTGTGACAAGCCTGAATCTGCCCCTTTATGTGATCACTGTCTGGGATAAATCCCGTGGCCCGGTGAACCTGGTGGTCTATGAAGGAACTCCTGTGCTGCGAAAAGGGGGGATCGTCCCTATGGAGAATCTCCGGATTGGAGAGATTGTAGAAGTAACGGTTACCGGGGGCCGGGCATCCATGGTCATTCTACTTGACGTAGAACTATAAACGTGGTATTCATTCTCCTATGAAACGTCTCACATCAACCTTTAGGCCACATAAGACAGGTCGTGGACGGGTTCTTGGTGATCTTGAAAAGTCTGTGATGGATGTACTGTGGGAAAAGGGCGAGGTTACTGGCCGTGAGGTATTTGAGGAGACAGGGCAGGAAAGGGCACTTGCCTTTACCACGATTCTGACAGTGATGGACCGGCTTCTGAAGAAAGGTCTGATTAAGCGGATGAAGAGGGGGAGACTGTACGTTTATAGAGCATCCATGTCCAGGGATGAGTTTGTGAGACAGGTGTCTCAGGAAGTATTGCAGGGGATCCTTGATATATCTGCAAGCTCTGCTGCAACATCCTTTGTGGATATCCTCTATAAGACAAGTCCGGAAGAGATAGAGAGATTATCAAAATTAATAGAAGAGAAGAAAAAAGGGAGTAGCCGCAGGCTTTAGCCTGCGCAAGAAGCTGCTATGGAACGATAACTTTGATAATAGAGACAGAGCCTATGAGTATCCCTATCACACCAAATATAATCGCATTGACTTTCCCGCCGACAGGAATTATAGTCTTGTAGACCCAGATAAGGCCCCGGAAGCCTTTCCATTTCGCTTCAAAGAAATAGCTCAACAGGGAAAACAGGCCTCCGGAAAGCATTAGAAATCCCCAGATGAGGAGAGCGGCATCCCCAAGGAAAAGAAATCCGGCAGGGGAGGTGCGGTACCTTATCGTGATCTCACTTACACTGATGATGAGGACGATGATGATCCCTATCCAAAGAGGGGGAAGTCCGGACCTTTTCATAGGAGTTATTATACACTAATTTTTATGTACAGAATCTCTATGAAACTGATGCGAAGGCTCTATGATTGGGTCCTTCACTGGTCAGCCACGCCTCATGCCGTTTCTGCCCTGTTTCTGCTCGCCTTTGCAGAATCTTCATTTTTCCCTATCCCACCGGATGTGCTGCTGATCGCCATGGTGATCGCTGTGCCGGCCAGTGCCGTCTGGTATGCATTTGTCTGCTCTGCAGGCTCTGTTTTAGGCGGCATGGCGGGGTATGCGATCGGGTGGGGGATATGGGAGGTGGTAGACAGCATCTTTATTGGCCATATCTTTTCCCAGGAGGTCTTTGACAGGGTGGTTCGTGCATACCAGGAGAATGCCTTCATCACCGTGCTGACCGCAGCATTTACACCCATTCCATACAAGGTGATCACGATCGCCGCAGGCGTGTCCAGGATAAACTTCCTTACCCTGGTTATCGCCTCTGTGATCGGCCGTTCATCACGGTTTTTCCTGGTTGCGGGCCTGCTCTATTACTTTGGCGCTGTCATGAAGGAAAAGATAGAGAAATATTTTGATTGGTTTGCACTGGCCTTTTTTGCACTCCTTATAGCTGGATTTCTCGCGGTGAACTATCTGATTTAAAGATCTTTCTTGATTTTCCTTCATTTCCCTACTTGACAAAAACGAATAGTTCCTTTAGGGTATTTGATTACCAATGTGAGGGATTAAAGGATGTTAATCACCTATCTCCCTGTCTTATTAATAGTTGGCTTTGTAATCTTTATGGCCACTATGGTACTGTTTGTCAACTCCCTCGTGAGCCCAAAAAAACCTTTCAGAGAAAAGCTCTCCCCATGGGAGTGTGGTATGGAGCCGATCGGTAATGCGGATGCGGGACACTTCAAGGTACACTTTTTTGTCATAGCGATCCTCTTTATTGTCTTTGATGTAGAAACCCTCTTCCTGTTTCCCTGGGCTGTTGTTCTGAGAGACATGGGGTTAGTTGCCTTTGTGGAGATGTTCATCTTTATCTCCATCCTTGCAATAGGGCTTGTCTATGCATGGAAAAAAGGGGCATTAGAATGGGTATAACAGAAGGGAATGTCCTGTTTACAACCGTAGATAACATCGTAAGTTGGGGCAGAAGGTCTGCCCTGTGGCCGATGACATTCGGTCTTGCCTGCTGTGCCATAGAAATGATCGCAGCGGGGTGTTCAAGGTATGATACAGACCGCTTTGGGATAATATTCAGGCCTTCCCCCAGACAGTCAGATGTGATGATCATTGCAGGTACGATGACTAAAAAGATGGCCCCGGCTATCAAGAGGCTCTATGCCCAGATGCCGGAGCCAAAATGGGTCATAGCGATGGGCGGCTGCGCCTCAGCAGGGGGGCCGTTCAATACCTACAGTGTTGTCCAGGGTGCGGATCTGGTGGTCCCTGTTGATGTGTATATCCCCGGATGTCCACCCAGGCCGGAAGCGCTCATGTACGGTTTCTTACAACTACAGGAGAAAATCAGAAGGGAGATGCCATCGGTTTTCGCCAAAATTAAAGCTTGAGGAGGCATGGAAGAGAAGGATTTAGAAAAGGAGTTACCCTCACTACAGTATTCGCTCCTGGTAAAAAAGATCAGAGATAAGTTTGGGGAGTCTATACGTGAGACAAAGGTCTTTCGCGGGGAGATAACGCATGTAGTCGGGAAGGATGCCCTCATAGATATCTGCAGATTTTTGAAGGACGAAGCCGATCTGCAGTTTGCTTTTCTTTCTGACGTTCTCGGTGTTGATTGCCGGGAGTCAATCTCCTGTTTTGAAGTTGTCTATCATCTCTATTCTATCCCGCATAAATTTCGTATTCGATTAAAAGTCAGGGTAAAGGAGAATGAGTCAGTCCCGTCTGTGACTTCGATGTGGAGAAGTGCAGATTTTGCAGAGAGGGAGACCTTTGATATGTTCGGTATCGTCTTTGAGGGCCACCCAAATCTAAAGCGTATCTACATGCCGCTGGAGTGGGAGGGGTATCCTCTGAGAAAGGACTATCCCCTTGTAGGGTATAAGGATGAGTATAATCCTTTTGGGGTGGAGAAGAAGTTATAGAAGTTAGAAGTTAGAAGTAAGAGGTAAGAAAGTAATAGTTATGGACAATAATGGAAATCAAGAGATAACGACAAAAGAGGTTACCCTGAACATGGGTCCGCAGCATCCCTCGACCCATGGTGTCATGCACCTTGTGCTCCATATGCAGGGTGAAAAGATAATCAGGGTAGTGCCGGACATTGGGTTCCTGCACCGTGGTATGGAGAAGATCGCTGAAAACCTGCTCTATCCGCAGTTTGTTCCGTACACGGACAGGCTTGATTATCTGAGCAGCATGACGAATAACCTCTCCTATGTCATGGCCGTGGAGAAGCTGCTGGGTATTGATATCCCTGAGAGGGGAAAGTATGTCAGGGTCATTGTATCTGAGCTCTCCCGCATCTCGAGTCATCTTCTGGCCGTTGGCGCCTGGGGTCTTGATTTGGGGGCTGTCACCCTCGTCCTTTATGCCTTCAGGGAAAGAGAGATGATCATGGATCTGTTTGAGATGCTTTGCGGGGCGAGACTGACATACAATTATATGAGGATTGGAGGGGTCAGGGGAGACCTCCCCCCTAACTTTAAAGAAAAGTGCAAAGACTTTATTGATATATTTCCAAAGCGGGTAGATGAGTACGAACAGCTTCTGACAGGCAACAGGATATGGCTTCAGAGAAACAAGAATGTCGGGGTAATCTCTGCAGATGATGCCATAAATCTTGGTCTGACCGGACCCTCTCTGCGAGGGTCTGGAGTGACATGGGATATCAGAAAGGATACACCGTATCTCGTCTATGACCGGTTTGATTTTAAAGTCCCGACAGGTGAAAACGGGGACTGTTTTGATCGATATATGTGCCGGGTAGAAGAGATGAGACAGGCGGCCAGGATTGTTGCTCAGGCACTGGAGCAGATACCGGATGGACCTGTGAATGCGGACCTACCTGAGTTCGTGCCTCCCTCGAGAAAAGACATCACTACAAACATGGAGGCCCTCATTCACCATTTCAAGCTGATCTCTGATGGGTTTAAACCCCCAAAGGGCGAGGTCTACTCCTCTATCGAAGCGCCGAAGGGGGAGCTTGGGTTCTATATCGTAAGCGATGGTTCCGAGAGGCCATTCAGGGTTAAGATCCGGGCGCCATCCTTTGTGAATCTGCAGAGCGTGGATCCGATGGCGAGAGGGGCCTATTTTGCGGATGTTGTCGCAGTCATATCAAGCTTAGATCCGGTATTCGGGGAGGTGGATAAATAGACATGCTTTCAGAGGGTGCGGTAAAGGAGATTAACGAGCTGACTGGCAAATATGCCAACAGTCGGTCTGTTGTGATGCCTGCGCTCTATGTGGTTCAAAGGGAGTATGGCTATATCACAGAGGAGGGGATGAGGGAGGTCGCGAATATCCTCGGCCTGAGACCTATACAGGTCTTCGAGATAGCCACCTTCTATACCATGTACAATAAGAAGCCTGTAGGTAAGTATCACATACAGGTCTGTACGAATATTTCCTGTTCGCTCCTGGGGGCAGAATATATCGTAGATGTACTTTCAAAGAAATTAGGGATAAAGGTTAAAGAGACCACCCCTGATAAGAAGTTTACGCTCTCTGCGGTAGAGTGTCTCGGCTCCTGCGGGACCGCCCCCATGATGCAGATTAATGATAACTATTATGAGGATCTCACAGAAGAGAAGATAGAGGAGATACTGAAGAGTTTCAGATAAGATTTCGTTATGTTTGAACCCATTATCCTGAAAAATATCAATGTCCCCGACTCCTTTAAGATAGAGACCTATCTTAACAATGGTGGTTATCAGGCATTTAAAAAGGCCCTTAAGTTAAATACGGATACGATCATCCAGATGGTCAAAGACTCTGGTTTAAGGGGACGCGGAGGGGCTGGATTTTCTACAGGTCTTAAGTGGAGTTTTATTCCAAAGGATCCCACCATTCCGAAATATCTCTGCTGTAATGCGGATGAGGGTGAGCCAGGGACCTATAAAGACAGGGCGATCATTGAAAAGGACCCTCATCAGCTCATCGAGGGGATGGCGATTGCCTGCTATGCCATAGGCGCCGCTAACGCATACATCTATATCAGGGGAGAATTTGCCCTTGGCGCTGACAGACTGGAAGACGCGATCCGGGAGGCCTATTCCAAAGGATATTTAGGGAAGAATATCCTGGGCAGCAATTTCAGTCTCAATATTTATGTCCACAGGGGCGCCGGGGCCTATATCTGCGGTGAGGAGACGGCCCTTCTTGAGTCATTGGAGGGACGGCGGGCCTTGCCGAGGATAAAGCCACCCTTCCCGGCCCAGGTCGGTCTCTTTGGTAAACCGACGGTCATCAATAATGTAGAGACCCTTGCCTGTGTCCCGCACATTATTAACAGGGGCGCAAGCTGGTTTGCCTCTATTGGACCGGCTAAAAGCCCTGGACCAAAGTTGTTCGGGGTAAGCGGGCATGTCAACAAACCCGGCCTCTATGAACTCCCGATGGGGACTCCTTTGCGGGAAATTATCTATACCTATGCCGGGGGTATCAAAGGGGACAGAAGATTGAAGGCGGTCATCCCTGGTGGAGTGTCAGCGCCGATGCTTATTGAAAAGGATCTGGATACGCCGATGGACTTTGACTCTCTTGCCGCAAAGGGGACGATGCTGGGGAGCGGGGCAGTCGTGGTGATGGATGAGAGGACGTGCATCGTGAAGGCGGCCCTGATTATCCATGAATTTTTCCACCACGAGTCATGCGGAAAGTGCACCCCATGCCGGGAGGGGCTTGACTGGATTGTGAAAGTCATGCGGAGGGTAGAGCATGGAGAAGGAAAAGAAGGGGATATTGACCTCCTCCTTAAACTCTGCGGAGATGTCTTTGGCCGTACATTCTGTCCCCTCGGCGATGGCGCTGTGATGGCCCTCAGGGGGGCTATCAACAATTTTAAAGAAGAGTTTGAGTACCATGTAAAAAACAAGAGATGTATGGTGAATGGTGCAGGTAGGTAGTCGCAGGCTTTAGCAGGTAGGTAGTCGCAGGCTTTAGCCTGCGTTAGAAGTAAGAGGTTAGAAGTCAGAAATCATGGCAACAGTAAAAATCAATGGGAAAGAGATTACAGTAGAGGATGGTACACTGATCCTTGAGGCAGCGAAGGGCGCAGGGTTTGATATCCCTACCATGTGCTATCACGCCAGACTCAGCAAACTTGCCTCCTGCAGGGTCTGCCTTGTGGAGATCGTCGGGCAGAAGAAACTTCAGCCGTCCTGTGTGACGCCCGTGATGCATGGGATGGAGGTCCTGACAGAATCTCCTGTTGTGAAGTCTGCAAGATCGTCCATGATCGAGCTCCTCCTCGCAAATCATCCGCTCGATTGTCCGGTCTGTGACAAAGGCGGGGAGTGCGAGCTGCAGGATGTGACCTTCAAGTTCGGGCCCCGGAATAGCCCCTTTGGTGAGAGGAAGAGGCGATTCCATGAGGAAGACTATATCTTAAGCCCGGTCATTATTCAAAATATCAACCGGTGTATCCAGTGTAAGCGGTGTGTCCGTATCTGTGATGAGGTTGTGGGTGCCAGTGTACTCGGCTCCATTGAACGCGGTGCGAAGACAGGGGAGACGAGCTTCGTAAAGGAGTACTTAGACTGTGATCACTGCGGAAATTGCATCGAGGTTTGTCCGGTAGGCTCCCTGATGAGCAGGCCCTATCGATACCAGTCAAGGCCGTGGGATCTGAAGGGGGTCGATACGGTATGCACCTACTGCGGCACTGGCTGTCAGTTGACGGTGCAGGCAAGGAACGGCGAGATCTTAAGGGTGATATCAAAACCGGATAAAGGGATCAATAACGAGACATTGTGTGCCAGGGGGAGATTTGGATACTCCTTTATCAATAGCCATGAAAGGTTCGTGACTCCGATGATTAGAAAAGGGGGTACCCTTGAACCAGTCCCATGGAACGAGGCCCTCAAGGCGATAAAGGATGGCCTGACTGAGGCCATGAAAGATGGGAGAAAGACCGGCGGTATTGCCTCAGGCAGACTCTCGAACGAGGAGCTGTACCTATTTCAGAAGTTGATGAGAGGGGTCTTCAAGACAAACAATATAGACTCCGGCAGCAGATGGAATACGGGTGCGGTGAAGTCCTTTGCAAATGTCATGGAATTAAACAAGGGCGGCATATCTGTCTATGACGCCTTAAATGCAGATACGCTATTCATTATAGGTTCGAGTATCTCAGATGAGAATCCTATCACAGATTATCTCATCAGGCGCTTATCCAGAAACAAGAAGATGAATATCATCATAGCCTCTCCGAGGGGACTGAAGCTTGACAGCTCAGCGACCCTGAGCCTGCGGCATAGACCGGCTGCCGAGGGGGATATCCTCGGCGGAATCGCAAAGGTGATTTATGATAAGAACATGGATAAGTTAAAAGATTTAACCGGCAAGGAGCATCTTAAAAATATTTCCAGGGAGAATATTCCAGATTTGACATGGACAGACTGGAGCAGCATTGAGTCTGTGTCAGGGTTTATGTTATCCGCGAATTCTATAACAATCGCAGTAGGGAACGATGTATTACGGGGTCCTTCGCGAATAGAATCCATGCATATCCTCGCAGAGGCCTTGCGTCTCCTCGGTAAGGATGTTAAACTCTTCCCGGTTTTTGACAGGGCAAACCAGAGGGGGGCCTGGGAGATGGGGGTACATCCGGATATCCTGCCTGGCTATAGTTTCAGGGATGGGGATGGTTTAGGATCTGAGGGGATCATAGACGCGGCTTCAAGGGGAGAGGTGGGTGCCTTGTATGTCGTCGGTGAAGACATCGTCTCTGATTTCCCGGATGGAGGGTTTGTAAGAGAAGCCCTTCGCCAGGTCAAATTTCTTATCGTCCAGGACATATTCCTCACAGAGACCGCTAAGATGGCCCATGTCGTCCTGCCAGGGGCAAGCTTTGTTGAAAAAGACGGGACCTTTACGAATCAGGAAGGGAGGGTCCAGAGATTACGGAAGTTTATCGAGCCTCAGGGGGATGCAAAGGCGGACTGGGAGATCATCGCTTCCATAGGCGAGGCCGTGGAACCCTCATTCCACTATGGGTCTGTATCAGACATCTTTAAAGAGATAAAAGGGGCTGTACCGATGTATCGCGGGATAGATTTTGAGGGCTTAGATGGGAACGGAGCGATAGTCAAGGGATCAGGGATCGGGGGTCAGGGGGCTGGTGTAGTCGCAGGCTTTAGCCTGCGTCCTAAGTCAGAAGTCAGAAGTCAGGAGCAAGAAACCCCCGATCCTGAATATCCGTTCATTCTGATTACCGGGAATCACCTCTATCATTCAGGAAGGCTTTCTCTGAAGGCGGATACACTGCGGGATATCTTGCCAGAGGCCGTTGTAGAGATGAATGAAGAAGACGCGAAGGCGATGGGGGTTAGCAAGGGGGACAAAGTGAAGGTCAAAGGGGACCGGTATGAGGCGACACTGACAGCGCATATTAACAAGAGATCGGTAAGAGGTGTTGTCTTTATCCCGGAGAATTTTACGGATGTCCCTGTAAATATGTTTTTTACAAAGGGGAAAGGTTTCCCAAGGGTAAAGGTACTTCCACTTTCTTCCCTCTCCCCTCAGGGGAGAGGGCCAGGGTGAGGGGGGACAGGAGACTAAAATGATAGACCCAAAATCACTTAGTGATATCCATTTCTTCGTGGAGTTGAATGATGAAGAGTTGAATGTTGTATCCAAGGTATTAAAAGAAAAGGATTTCAAGTTGGGGACGACCGTATTCAGAGAGGGTGAAGACGGCCAGTCCCTTTACATCATCAAGAGGGGAGAGGTCAAGGCCTGCAAGGCGACACCGGAGGGAGACCTGTTGACACTGACCCTGCATAAAGATGGAGATATCTTCGGGGAAATGTCCTTTCTTGACGGCAGACCCCGTTCAGCGACCATCGTTGCTATTGCAGACACGAAGGCGTATGTCTTAGAAAAGAATGACTTTGAGACCCTGGTGGATAATCACCCCAGGTTGATTTACAAGATGCTCAAAAATATTGTATTTAATATCCACTCTATTGTCAGAGGGATGAACGCAAGATATTTGGAGATGATCAATTATATGTGGGGGAGAAGGAGGTAAGAAGTTAGAGGTAAGAAGTTAGTCTGAGGTCTGATATCCCGTGTTTGAACTATTTATTTCTAATCCGTTAGTGTTAATGATGATCGAAGTGCTTGTCATATGTATTAAGGTTGTGGTGGTTACCCTCGTGGTGTTTTCATTACCACTTCCGCTGACCTATATCGAACGGAAGGTGGCAGGGCATATCCAGGTCAGACTGGGACCCTACCGGGTTGGTCCGCATGGTATTCTGCAGCCGCTGGCAGACATGATAAAACTCATTTTCAAAGAGGATATCATTCCTTATAAGGCAGATCCATGGCTTTTTAAAATTGCACCAATCATTGCCATGGTCCCGGCCTTTGCCGTATTTGCCACTATTCCTTTTGGTGAGAAGGTGACTATTCCATTCATTGATAAAGAGGTGACTCTCTATATATCGGATATGGATACAGGCATTCTCTATGTCCTGGCCATTGCAGGCCTGAGCGTCTATGGCATCATCTTGGGCGGTTGGGCCTCCAATAGTAAGTATGCCCTTCTTGGCGGTCTCCGATCATCGGCACAGATGATCAGTTATGAGCTGGCACTGAGCTTTGCCTGTATCGGAGTGGTCATGGTTGTCAACTCCCTAAGTCTTGTAGATATTGTACGGGCCCAGTCAGGCTGGCACTGGAATATACTTTATCAACCGTTAGGATTTGTCATCTTTGCCATCGCAGGACTGGCAGAGATAAACCGTATCCCCTTTGATCTGCCTGAAGATGAGGGGACCCTGGGGGCAGGCTATCATGCCGAGTACAGCTCGATGAGGTTTGCCTTCTTTATGCTGACCGAGTATGTGGCGATGGTCTCTATGTCTGTCTTAATGGTCATCCTCTTTTTTGGGGGATGGGATGGTCCTGGTTTCCTGCCCGGTATTGTATGGTTCCTGATAAAGGTCGCCTTCATTATATACGTGATCATATGGACCCGGTTTACTTATCCGCGATACCGGTATGATCAGCTGATGACCATTGGCTGGAAGATTCTCCTGCCGCTATCTCTGTTAAACATTTTGATCACAGGATTGGTCGTGATATGAACGGTAATCACTACAATCTTAATCTGAAGGACATTCTTAAAAAGGTATTCTTTGTAGACCTTATCCAGGGATTATTTATAACCTTTAACTATACGTTTTCAAAGACCATCACCCTGAGATACCCTGATGAAGAGAAGTGGATACCCTACAGGAGATTCAGGGGGCTCCATACACTGAACAGAAACAAAGAAGGGAAGGAGTTATGCGTCGGGTGTGAACTATGCCAGAAGTCATGCCCCACCCAGTGTATCACGGTGGTCCCGATGCAGGATAAGACAGGGAAGGGGATAGCGGACAGGATTGCATACCGGTGGGAGATCAATCTCCTGCGATGCATGTTCTGCGGGTTATGTGAAGATGCCTGCCCGACCGAGGCATTGAAGCTGGGGAGGGAGTATGAGCTGGCAAATACCTCCATGCAGCGGTCGTTATGGACGAAGGAAGAGCTCCTTGCTGCCCAGGAGATACCCGTTGAATTTGATGGCGGCGTTATTGTCAGGGCAAGACTGGAAAGAGATGACAAGGGACTGAAGGTGATACCGGACATGAGCGTACAGAAGAGGTGGTGGTAGTGACAGAGCAGATATTTTTCTTCATTTTTGCGGCGTTGGCTGTGGGTTCGGCAATTGCCGTCGTGTCTCTGAGAAATCCTGTCCATAGCGTCATATCATTGATGGTCTGTTTCTTACAGATGGCGGCATTGTTTGTCCTGCTGCGCTCCCCTTTTATCGCAGTGGTACAGGTCTTTGTCTATGTTGGAGCGGTGTTAGTCCTTTTTCTCTTTGTCATTATGATGCTTGATATCCATAAGGCCAGTATGGAACGGTTTGTATCCGGGGGGCAATTAGGGGTGATAGGACTTTTAGTGGTGCTTGTCATTGAGATGGTACTGATTGTCTCAAAGAGTAAACTGGCGGGCATCTCAGTGGCGTCCGTGACCCACCTTGACGGAAGTGTCCGGGAGATCGGAGAGGCGCTGTTTACGAAATATATCCTCCCCTTTGAGGTCGTGTCCTTCATACTCCTTGTCGCCTTGCTGGGCGCAATCGTGATGGGCAGAAAGGAAGTGAAATAATGGTCCCCTTATCCTGGTATCTCATGTTGAGCGCTGTCCTCTTTATCATTGGGACCGCAGGTGTCCTTTTGAGGAGGAATATCCTGATCATCCTGATGTCGATCGAACTGATCCTCAATTCTGTGAATATCAATCTCGTCGCCTTCTCTTATTTTCTACAGGATCTCAGGGGGCAGATATTCTCCGTATTTGTGATAACGATTGCGGCAGCTGAGGTGGCTATCGCGCTGGGCATTTTGATTGCCCTGGTGAGGAACAAGGCCGCCCTTAACGTAGATGAAATACAGACGATGAAAGGGTAAACAATTGGAGACGATTGAATCCATAAGGCCATTGCTTGCTCTGAGCATTTCGTTCATCGCTGCCTTTCTGATACTGGCGTTTAACAAAAAGCCAAACCTCAGGGATGCCACATCCTTTGTTGCGGCGATCATAAAGTTCTCAATCGTCGCCTCCATGGCGCCTCTCATACTGTCCGGCAATACCATTGAGTATACTCTCTTTCATACACTTCCCGGTGTTGATTTCAAGTTCCGGGTGGATGCCCTGGGGATGATCTTTGCCACGATCGCCTCTTTTCTCTGGATATTTGCCTCTGTCTATTCTGTAGGCTATATGAGGAGCTCTAAGGAACACGCCCAGACGAGATTCTTTGCCAGTTTTTCTGTGAGTATTTTTGCGGCCGTAGGCGGGGCATTTGCTGCCAACCTGTTTACCCTGATCGTCTTCTATGAGGTCCTGAGCCTGGTGACTTATCCCCTCGTCTATCACAAGGAGACGCCGGAGTCGTGGGAGGGGAGCAAAAAATATGTCGTCTATCTGGTAGGCACCTCTAAGACATTTCTTCTTGCAGCGGTAGCCCTGACCTATTATATTGTTGGAAACCTGGAGTTTTCATCTAAGGGGATGCTGGCCAATGCGTCGGCCTCGCCTGTGCTCCTGACGATTGTCTATGTCTGCTTCATGATCGGTTTCTCCAAGGCCGCCATTATGCCCTTCCACGCATGGCTCCCTGCGGCAATGGTGGCGCCTACGCCTGTAAGCGCGCTCCTGCACGCGGTGGCTGTGGTCAAGATGGGCGTCTTCTCCGTACTTCGGGTCATCTTCTATGTATTTGGCACTGACCTTATGAGCCGGTTGAATCTGGGGATTACCACGGCCTATGTTGTCTCATTTACGATCATCATGGCATCGGTTTATGCCCTGACGCAGGATAATCTAAAGCGGAGGCTTGCCTATTCCACCGTCAGCCAGCTCTCCTATGTCATCCTCGGGGCCGTGCTCCTGACGCCGAGCAGCATGGTTGGCGGAATTGTGCATATCGCCAATCATGCCTTTTCCAAGATCACACTCTTCTTCTGCGCCGGTTCCATCTACTGTGCCGCACACAAGACCGAGGTCAGCCAGCTCTCAGGGATTGGCCGTAAACTCCCCTGGACCATGACCGCGTTTTTCATCGCTTCACTCAGTATGATCGGGGTGCCGCCTGCCGCCGGCTTTATCAGCAAGTGGTATCTGGCCATGGGGGCGATCGAGGCCAGAGAGATACCCATACTGATCGTTTTACTTGCCAGTACGCTCTTAAACGCAGCCTATTTCTTACCCATCACGTATAAGGCATTTTTTGAGAAGCCGGATGACACCCATTCCGGGGGAGGCCATCACGAAGAGATTAGAGAGATACCCATGGTGGCTGTACCCCTGGTACTAACAGCCATTATCTCAATAATTATCGGGATTTACCCGGACTATTTCCTGAGTCTGGCAAAGGAGATTATAAGATGATTAAAAGGGTTGCAAATTATCTCGGTAATCCTGACAATGTAAAAACCCTTAAGAGATTCCTTTATGTCACACTGTTTGTTGTATTTGTAGCGGATTTTCTGGCACATCGTGAGCATACTGCCTTTATATGGGATAAGATACCAGGCTGGAGCGCTGCATATGGCTTTGTCTCTTGTGTGCTGCTTATTATAGTCTCCAAGTTCCTGGGACATAAATGGCTCTACAAGGAAGAGGATTATTATGACTGAGTGGATTCATCCGTCCCTACTATTTATCCTGGGATCATTTCTGATTCCCTTTCTCCGGGGAAAGGTTCAGAAGGCATACCTCATTCTGATACCTGTTCTTGCTTTTGTATCGGTAGTCGTTGTGTCCCAGGGTACCTATGGTGTTTATAACTTCCTCGGGCATGAGATCATATTCGGCAAGGTGGATAAACTCAGCCTTGTCTTCTCATATATCTTTACTATCATGGCCTTTATAGGCGTGGTATATGCCTTCCATGTTGATGATTCGGGCCAGCACATGGCTGCCTTCTTATATGCCGGAAGTTCCCTCGGTGTGGTCTTTGCCGGAGACTTCCTGACCCTCTTTATCTTTGGAGAGATCATGGCCTTTTCCTCGGCCTATTTAATCTTTGCCACGCGTGAGAAGGAGGCGGTTGAGGCCGGTTACCGGTATATACTGATGCACATATTCGGAGGGGTCTGCGTACTGGGTGGTATTGTCCTCCATTATATAGATACCGGCTCCCTCCTCTTTGGGCACCTCAGCCAGGATGGCAGCATGGGGTTCTATCTGATACTTATCGGATTCATGTTGAATGCTGCTGTGCCGCCACTCCATGCATGGATGCCGGATGCCTATCCTGAGGCTACTATTACAGGCGCTGTCTTTTTGTCTACCTTTACCTCAAAGACAGCAGTATATCTATTGATCAGGGCATTTTCCGGCACTGAGATACTGGTCTGGCTTGGAGCTATAATGGCGCTCTACTGTGTTATGTATGCCACTCTGCAAAACGATTTTCGAAGACTTCTGTCCTACCACATTGCGAGCCAGATCGGCTACATGGTGGCGGGTATTGGTATGGGGACAGAGCTGGCTCTTAATGGCGCAGTAGCCCATGCCATTAACAATATCCTCTATAAGGGGATACTATTTATGGGTGCAGGTGCAGTTATTTACATAACAGGAAAACGAAGGCTTACAGATCTGGGTGGGTTATATAAGACCATGCCCTTAACATTGATGCTTTATATGATCGGTGGTTTTGCCATTTCAGGATTTCCCTTGTTGAACGGTTTTATAAGCAAGGGGATGGTGCTTTCAGCGGCAAGCCATGAACACAAGGCCATTGTATCGCTCATCCTGATAATGGCCGCGTCTGGTACCTTCCTCTCTACAACTCTCAAGATCCCTTACTATATGTTCTTTGGTAAGGACTCAGGAATAAGGGGAAAAGAAGCCCCGCTTAACATGCTTATAGGTATGGGGATTGCAGCAATCCTGTGTATATCAATCGGTATATTTCCAGGCCTGTTCTATCCGGTATTGCCCTATCCGGTACATCATTTCGAAGCTTTTACAGCAGATCATCTCACTACGACACTTGGCATGCTGATGTTTACGGCGTTCGGTTTTTTCATGATCCTTAAGAGAATCAAGCCAGAGCCCCATATAACCCTCGACACAGATTGGTTTTACAGGAAGGGGACCAGGGTCTTTATGCGAATTTCAAGAGGGCCTGTCGGGGTCTATGAGGGTTTTATCACAGAGGTTTCCAATACAATCATCCTGCCCATCATCTATTCCTTTGCAGGTATTGGCCTCTGGATTGACAGGAATATCGTCGATTGGACCGTGAACAGTGTTGCCAAATTCGTCCTGACGATCAGCGCATCTGTCAGGAGGATTCAGACCGGATTCCTGCAGCATTATGCGATTGGCATGGTGGTGGGGATCATCATTATCATCATCTATTCATTGATGGGTGGAGGTTAGGGTGATTGAAGCGGTACACAATAGTATGGGAATCCCCATATTGTCCCTTGTTACCTTTCTGCCTTTATCCGGGGCGGTCATCTTATTCTTTATAAGGAATAATAGGCTGGTGAGGTGGATCGCCCTCCTTGTGACAGTAGCCGACTTCTTTGTCTCTATCCCGATTCTCCTCAATTTTGACCGGACGACCTATCATATGCAGTTTGTAGAGCACTATGAGTGGATACCGTCATGGAACATCACCTATTTCATGGGGATAGACGGCATCAGTGTGCTCTTTGTCTTCCTGACGGCCCTGCTGGGGTGGATATGTGTCCTTGCGTCCTGGAAGGCCATTGAGCAAAAGGTCAAAGAGTTCATGATGGCCCTCCTTGTCATGCAGACGGCGATGATCGGTGTATTCTGTGCCCTTGACTTCTTCCTCTTCTATCTATTCTGGGAGGCGATGCTCATCCCCATGTATCTGATTATCGGGGTATGGGGGGGGAAGAACAGGATATATGCCGCATTCAAGTTCTTCCTCTATACGCTTGCCGGCAGTATCTTTATGCTTGTCGGTATCCTTGTCCTCTATTTTGCAGGGGGGGAGACCTTTGACATTATCAGCCTGATGAACCAGAAGTTCCCATCAGTCCTGCAGATATGGGTCTTTCTCGCATTCTTCATCGCCTTTGCCATCAAGGTACCCATGTTTCCATTCCATACCTGGCTGCCGGATGCCCACGTGGAGGCCCCTACCGCAGGGAGTATCATCCTTGCCGGGGTCCTGCTCAAGATGGGGACCTATGGGATGCTGAGATTTCCCATGTCCATGTTCCCGGAAGGGGCGGCCTACTTTACGACTCCGGTAATCATATTATCAATCATTGGCATTATCTACGGCGGCTTCCTGGCCCTGGCCCAGACGGATATCAAAAAGCTGATCGCTTACTCCAGTATCAGCCACATGGGATTTGTGACACTTGGGCTCTTTGTCTATAATACCCAGGGGATAGAGGGGGGGATTCTTCAGATGCTCAATCATGGCATCACCACGGGGGCGCTCTTTTTATGTATCGGTGTCATCTATGAGAGGACCCATACCCGCGAACTTGCGGCATACGGCGGTCTTGCCAAGGCTGTACCGGTGTATACCACCTTTCTGGCCATCTTCGTCCTCTCTTCTCTTGCAATCCCGGGGACCAATTCGTTTATCGGAGAGTTCCTCATCATCACCGGTGCCTTCGGATACAGTACGCTGTTCGCCGGTCTCTCGATCATTGGCGCGATGCTGGGCGCGGTTTATCTCCTTGGGATGTATAAGAAAGTGGCCCTGGGTGAGGTTACCCATCATCACATTAAGGAGGCGTGGGATATTGACGCCAGGGAGATCGTTGCCATGGCTGCCCTGACGGTATTTGTATTCTGGATCGGGCTGAACTCCATGCCGTTTCTCGACATGATGCATGTATCGGTGAGACATCTGCTGGAGCAGCTGAATTCAGTGAATGGCCCTATTGTTGCAATTAAAGGATAGTAAGGATAGTGAGGAAATATGACATTTGACATCTCTAACATGATACTCAGTATGCCGGAGATTATCGTCCTCTCCGGCGCATGTCTTCTGATCCTTCTTGACCTGGTGTTAGACAGGAACCAGAAGCATATCATCGCCTATTTATCCCTGCTCGTGATCCTTGTTGCAGCTGCAGGGACCTGGCTGATCGCCGGCAACTCGGAAAATATCCTGAGCGGGATGTTCGTCATCGATGGGTATTCCACCTTTTTTAAGATGACATTTTATCTCGCTACATTTCTTGCCATCCTCCTTTCCATCAATTATATCAAGGTGGAGGGGGTGGAACGCGGCGAATACTATATCCTGATGCTCTTTGCCTTAAGCGGCATGATGATCATGGCCTCCGGCACAGATCTCCTCAGCATCTATGTCGGACTTGAGCTCATGGCCCTTTCCATCTATGTCCTGACGGGATTTATCCAGCATAATGGGAGTTCCAATGAGGCGGCCATGAAATATGTAATCCTGGGGGCCTTTTCCTCAGGGGTGCTCCTTTATGGCATATCCCTTGTCTATGGTCTTACAGGGACGACCCAGTTGTCTGACCTTGCCGCGGTCCTCCGGGGTCAGGGGGGTCCTGATATAGCGCTGATACTTGCCATCACCTTTCTGGTGGCAGGATTCGGATTTAAGGTGGCGGCAGTGCCGTTCCACATGTGGGCGCCGGATGTCTATGAAGGGGCGCCGACATCTATCACAGCCTTTATGTCTGTCGGGCCGAAGGCCGCCTCCTTTGCAGCCCTGCTCCGGGTCTTTATTGCGGCCCTGGGGCCTGTCTCGACCAGTTGGGTGACCCTGATTGCTGTCATCTCCGTTCTGACCATGGCCGTCGGGAGTCTCGTGGCCCTTTCCCAGACCAACATCAAGAGGATGCTGGCCTACTCGAGCATTGCCCATGCAGGCTATGCCCTCCTCGGGCTTGTGGCAGGCGGCCCTGACGGCATTGCCAGCGTCATGCTTTATATGCTGATCTATACGTTCATGAACATGGGGATCTTTGGCACGATCATTATGATGAGGAAAGGGAATTTCAGAGGGGAGAATATAGAAGACTACACCGGCCTCTCGAAGGTCAACAAGGGGGCGGCCCTCCTGATGCTCATATTCCTCTTCTCCCTGGCCGGTATACCACCAACCGCCGGTTTTGTCGGGAAGTTCTATATCTTCATGTCCCTCGTCCGGAACGGCTATATCGCTCTTGCCGTTATCGGCGTGATCATGAGTGTCGTCTCCGCCTATTTTTATATCCGCATCGTGATGCTGATGTACATGAAAGAGCCTACCCGTGAGTTCGACCTGGCCCACACACCGGCCAGCAGCCTTGCCCTTGCCATTGCTGTCGCCGGCACCGTGATCATTGGCATCCTGCCGACATGGTTCCTTGAACTTGCCAAGAGCGCCATCTTTCCTGGTTGACGCTCAAAAATGCCCATCTGCGGCGTCAGGCCTGCGGGTTCTTCGCCTCAACGTACAGAGAAGTACGCCTCGGCTCGAACCCTTGTCCTTCCTTGCATCTGGGCATTTTTGAGCGTCAACCGACGGCGTGCCGTTTGTGAATGGCGATATGGTTCCCCTCCAGGTCTTCAAAGACAGCCATCCGGCAGACAGGAGTGGCAGTGGTATCAAGTACGAACGTCACCTGCTTCTCCTTCAGGCTATTTACGAAGGCGTCTAAATCCGCAACCTCAAAAGCGACCACTGCCCCTTTAGCCCCCGGTGTGTGCCCCATCTCGGTGGTGGTGATGGCAAAGGTGGAATCTCCCAGGTCATACTCCACCCACACATCCTGAAAGTTAGAACTCAGCATGAGACCAAGAACCCCTTCATAAAAGCTCCGGGACCGTGCCATATTGCTAACTGGATAAACTGTGAAAGCGATTAAGGTGATCATGACTGAAGAAAAAGTAACACGGTGATGTTACCGTTGTCAATGGAGAGAATTACCATCAATTAGAACAGATTTCTGAAGCCTTGATAAAACATTGAACAACCCTGCTGTCTTAAATCCTTTTCCGTATCTTAATCCTTCCTTATCCCGTGAGAGTTCATTAATGAGATACCTTTTGTTAATCACTGAGATCCCCTTTACCTTTATAGGGTTAGAAACACTTACAAAGGCATTGATAAAAACAATAATGGGATTAATATAAAGATTTATTCTAATCTGTTTTTTAATCCCTTGGGATTTATTCCCCGCTGCTTGCGGCGGGGTAGTTTATTAGTGAAATAGCTATACAGGCAAACATGCACGAAATATCCTCAGGGCTACACTGGAACTCTACCAGCAGAAGTGTCATATGACCTATCAGCATATTTATGACTCTTATTACGGGGCCGGGAAGAGCATTTATACAGCACCTGCCTGAATCCATTATTTGACAGGCATTTCTGTGATGTATATAATATACATCATCTCACAAGAGGATAGCCCATGCCTACGCTTAAAAGAACACAGATGTATTTCCCTGAAGAGATACTCAGGAAACTAAAAAGAAAGGCTTTGGAGAAGAAGACCACTGTTGCCAATATCGTAAGGGATGCGGTTTCTGAGCTCCTTAAAAAGGAAGAGGTGAAAAACTGGAATGATGATCCCCTGTGGAATATGGTGGGTTCAAGCAGTTCAAAGGAGAGAGATCTTTCTGTAAACCACGACAAATACCTTTATGGTAAGAACAGATGAGAGTTTTTGTAGACACCTCGGCATGGCTTGCGCTTAATGACAGAAATGACCAGTATCATCATAAGGCAGTAGCAACGAGTTTGGAGGTCAAGAGACAGAGGATTGAATTCATAACGTCAGAATATATCATCGATGAGAGCATTACCCTGCTGCGATACAGGGTCTCGCATAAAGCGGCTGTCATTTTTGGAGATTCCCTGTTCAGCAGCAGGATAATAAGAATAGAAGATGTGACAGAGAACATCAGATCCACAGCATGGGAAATGTTTAGGCGCTATGGAGACAAGGAATTGAGCTTTACAGACTGCACGAGTTTTGTTTTAATGAAAAATATCAGACTCCAGAGGGCTTTTACATTTGATGAGCATTTCAGACAGATGGGGTTTGAGATATTCTGATCCGGAGAGATGGCCGAGTCCGGTTGAAGGCGACTGCCTCGAAAGCAGTTGTGGGGGAAACTCCACCGGGGGTTCAAATCCCTCTCTCTCCGCCAGGATTTTTGCATCGCAAAAATTACTTGCAGGTCGCAGGGACACTCCCCATGCCCATTTGAAAGGAAAATATGGATAAAGAATCTGTGATTAAACAGACGGAAGAATATGTGAGAAAGACCCTGGAAGGCGAAGGAACGGGTCACGATTGGTGGCACGTCTACCGCGTTTGGAAAAATGCGATTCATCTCTGTAAAGGAGAGGATGCAAATATGTTTGTTGTTCAACTTGGAGCGCTACTCCATGATATCGCGGACTGGAAATTTAACGGAGGGGATGATTCTGTTGGTCCGAGGTTAGCCAGAGAGTGGCTTGAAAGATTGCAGGTTGAAGAAGAGGTGATCGCCCATGTTTGTGAAATTATCAGAGAGGTCTCTTTCAAAGGTGCAGGCGTAAAAGACCGGATGCAGACCATCGAAGGGATGGTCGTTCAGGATGCGGACCGGCTGGATGCCATCGGTGCGATCGGGATTGCGAGGACATTTGCCTATGGCGGCTACAAAGGAAGGGAGATCTATAATCCGGATATTAAACCTGAGAGACACGAAACATTTGAACAGTATAAAACGAAGACGGGGCCGAGTATCAATCATTTTTATGAAAAATTGCTCCTCCTGAAAGATCTGATGAATACAAGGACTGCAAAGGATATTGCAGAACAGAGGCATCAGTTTATGGAGCAATATCTGGACAAGTTCTATAAGGAATGGGAAGGTGAAGATTCTTGTTAATGATGATGCATATGCACTGGCGCCATAAAGACCAAGAGAGACAGTCTTTCCGGTCCGGGATTGCTGACACCATGTTCCTGGCCTGCGGGAGCAATAACAATCTGGTTCTTCACCAATGTCTTCTCATCTGTGCCAACCCTGACCATGGCCTGACCGCTGAGGACCAGGCAGATCTTATCCTGATCGTCATGGGCATGGATTTTCTGCGCCTGACCAAGCTCAAGGCAGTAAACATCGCAGAGGACCCGGTCCGTCTGAAAGAGGTTAATCTTTTTCATCTTCTCAGAAGAAAATTCCGCGACCTTGCTGACATCTTTTACGTCCATCATTGAGCTCCTTTCATTAAATATCAATAGTATATTATACATGATCAATGTATAATAAAAAAAAAATAAAACAAAAAGGAATTTAAACGTGGAAAAACTAAAATTTGAAGATTTACACTTATCAAGAGAAATACTGAAGGCCGTTACGGACATGGGTTTTGAAGAAACCACTCCGATTCAGTCACAATCCATTCCATATATTTTAAAAGGGAGAGATGTGATTGGGCAGGCCCAGACCGGCACAGGGAAGACGGCGGCCTTTGGAATTCCTGCCTTAGAGATGGCAGACCCTGAGCTCAGAAGATTGCAGGTGGTGATTTTATGTCCCACAAGAGAGCTGGCGATTCAGGTCGCAGAAGAGATGAAGAGACTCTCAAAGTATAAAAGGGGTATAGAAATTCTGCCTATCTACGGCGGGCAGCCGATTGAACGCCAGCTCAGGGTCTTAAAGAAAGGGGTGCAGATTATTATTGGCACGCCTGGCCGTGTTATGGATCATCTGGAACGACGCACCCTGAGAATGGACGGGGTAAAAATGGTCATATTGGATGAAGCAGACGAGATGCTGGATATGGGATTCAGGGAGGATATCGAAACGATTCTGAAGCAGGTCCCGAAGCAGAGACAGACGATTCTCTTCTCTGCAACAATGCCCAGGGCCATTCTGGACTTGACAAAAAAGTATCAGAACGATCCACAGATGATCAAATTGGTGCATAAGGAGATGACTGTTCCTAAGATTGAGCAGTTCTATTTTGAGGTTAAAGAGCAGGCGAAGCCAGAGGTCTTCTGTCGTCTGATGGATACCTACAATCTTAAATTATCGCTGGTATTCTGTAATACCAAAAGACGCGTCGATGAATTGGTGGAGACACTCAAGGCAAGAGGATACCCGGCTGAGGGTCTGCATGGCGATCTGAGCCAGCAGCAAAGGGACAGGGTCATGTCCAGATTCAGGAAAGGGACCGTTGAGATCTTGGTGGCAACGGATGTGGCCGCCCGTGGGATTGATGTGGAAGATATCGAGGCGGTTTTTAATTACGATGTCCCTCAGGATGAAGAATATTATGTACACCGAATCGGCAGAACCGCCAGGGCAGGAAAGGCAGGGCGTGCATTTACCTTTGTGGCGGGCAGGGATATTTACAAGATGAAGGATATTCAGAAATACACAAGGGCAAAGATTATATCTCAAAAGGTCCCATCAATCAGTGATGTGGAAGAGGTTAGGACAAATCTCCTTTTAGAAAAGGTAAAGGGGACTATAGAGGAAGGACATCTGGGGAAATACATCACCTGGGTTGAAAGGATACTTGCGGAAGATTATACGTCTTTAGATGTGGCGGCAGCCTTGTTGAAAATAGGCATGGATGAAAAGGGTAAAGAAGAACCGGCGCGGGATAGTAACGTTAGAGATACCGGAGCTGCTTCGGGAATGGCAAGGTTGTTCATCAATGTAGGGACCAGGCAGAGGGTACAGGCGAAGGATATTTTGGGGAGTATTGCCGGAGAGACAGGTGTTTCTGGCAAATTAATCGGGGCCATTGATGTGTTTGACGATTATACCTTTGTAGAGGTACCGAAAGAATCCGCAAAAGATATCCAACATGCCATGAAAGATGTCAGAATTAAAGGTAGAAGAATCAATATAGAACTTGCCAGCAGAAAAGTAAGCTGAAAAAATTATGTTGCCCAATCCGCGCAGAGCAATTCTGCCTGCCTTAAGACAGTCTGTGTGGCCTTCTCCTGTTTGTCGGGGGGATAACCATACCTACGGAGGATACGCTTTACCATGATTCTAAGCTTTGCTCTGACACTTTCTTTCACCGTCCAGTCAATGGTCACATTCTTCTTGACTGTAATCACCAGCTCGTGGGCTATGGTCCTCAGGGTCTCGTCTCCGAGCACTTTTACTGCACTGTCATTGGTCTCAAGGGCATCATAGAAGGCCAGCTCATCTTCCGTGAGATTCAGTCTCTCTCCCCGTTTATGGGCCTCGCGCATCTCTTTAGCCAGCTCGATCAGTTCCATGATGACCCTCGCCGCATCGATGGCGCGGCTCTGGTATCTGCGTATTGTCTGCTCCAGCATCTCAGCGAAGGACCTCGACTGAACCAGGTTTCTCCTTGATCGTGCCTTTATTTCATCATTGAGCAGTTTTTTCAAGACTTCGAGGGCGAGGTTCCGCTGGGGCATGTGCCTGACTTCTTCAAGGAATTCATCCGAGAGTATCGAGATGTCAGGCTTCTTCAGCCCTGCTGAGGCAAATATGTCTATGACCTCATCCGAGGCAATCGCCTTGGATACAATCTGTCTTACAGCGGAATCGAGGATGTCAGGACTTTTGCCTCCTGTTATCGTATTCTTGGCCAGAGCGGCCCGGACGGCCTGGAAAAAGCCTACATGATCCCTGACTTCGATTGTCTTTTCATGGGGCACAGAAAGGGCAAATGCCTTTGAAAGTTCGGTGACAGACTGCATAAAACGGTCTTTCCTGTCTTCCTGCGATAAAATGTGCTCCATCGCCTCTTTGATGGTCGTTAACCGTTCGGCAGGACTACCTGAAAAGAACCTTGAATAATTAAACCCATGAAACATGGAAGAAACGACCTCGAATTTTTCCAGCATCAGCGCCACGGCCTCTTCCTGCGGGATGCCGGTCATGTCCCGGTCCCGTTCGGTGTAATCCGAAAGGGCCTTCTTCAGCTCCTCTGCGATACCCAGATAGTCAACGACCAGACCGCCCGGTTTGTCTCTAAACACCCGGTTGACCCTTGCGATCGC
>JAHFEQ010000101.1 GCA_023248395.1 Nitrospirota bacterium | reverse complement strand
CCTCTGCAGCACGAAGAGAATCTCCCTTATTCAATAATATGGAGGCCAGGGTATCTCTGTAGGATAGCTGGTCTGGTTTGACTTCTATAACCCGGAGAATAAGTTCCTCCGCTTCATCGTATATTCTGGCCTTATTGTACGAGTCAACAAGTAAGGAAAGTACTTGAGGGGAATCCGGGGATAGATCGAGGGCTTTTTTCCCATACGCAATCGCCTCGTCAATATGTCCATTTTCCAAGTGAAGTCTTCCAACTTCTATAATAGCGTTTATATCATTGGGTTCTAACCTTAATATCTGTCTATATAAATCTTCGGCCTCATCTCTCCTTCCTGAGTTTCGATAGGCAATGGCCACCTTGTTATATTCCTCGATCGCCTCCCCTTTCAGGCCCTCTTTGAGAAAAATCTCCGCAACCTTTGTTCGTACCGTAAGGTTAGATGGATCAAGATCTGCAATCTTTCTATAAACCTCAAGCGCCTCCTTTACAAAACCCTCCTGAGAGTATAATTTAGCGGCAAATAAATAATCTTCACGGGCATTGCCTACAAGACCCCTGTCGCAGTTGAGATCTCCAAGATGCACATATATCTCCTTGCGAGACGGATCAACCTTCAGGATTTTTTTGTAGACTGCCATTGCCTTGAGGGCAAAACCGGAAGACTCAAAGATATCACCTGCTTTTAGATAATAGGATAGGGCTTCGTCGTTAGCAGTACTGTTAGGCTGTTTCTTAAGAGACAGATCTCCTATCGTATTATAGATATTTGCATCATTGGGAGTATCAGTAAGGAGCTTTTTCCATTCCTCTATCGCCTTTTGAATCTGGCCTCTCATGGTGTACTGCTGTGCCGCTTCTAAAATCTTGCTCTTTTCAGAAGACAATATCTACCTCCGTGTTGTAGTAAAGGCATATCATTTTATTCGGAGATTGTACTTGCACCGAAAATAACACAACAACTCCATGGTGTCAAGGTAATGTGGGATGACAGGAAATGTGGGAATGCAGAGAATTGGCTCCCCGTTTGCAACCCTCTTCATAACCGTTCTCCGTTCGGATGTCAATCCGAAAGCGCTTATCATTCAACGAGTTATCAAAGAGCACGCCGTTCCGGCAGGCCGGAAGCGGTGTTGACCTGGATTTCATCCCTCTGCCAACCGCCCTCGGCAGCTATGAGCAAAAGCCCAAGGCTCAAGCCCATAACAAGCCACTGGTTAGTCAAGTACAAGAGCCTGGCGAGATTCATACGGTCTTCCCCCGGGTCCCCGGCCCTCGGCGTTCGTGGCCTTTTGGCCGGTCAAGGTTTTGCCACTGTCATTTCCCGATTTGGGCGTACGGCGCTTGCGCAAACCGAATATTCAGGCTTCTCAGCGCCTCTTTCCCCCGTACCGTCAGATCGCTGACCAAAAGGAACTGTTCCCGGCTTTCATGGACATATGCCTTCACCCGATAGTGCGTCCCCCAGGGCTTTTCCAAAACGATCACCGTTACAGGCGTTTCCTGCTGGCGATACGTGCTCGATTCCGCAATCTCCTTGAGCCGGGCCCGCGCCGCGAATGCGTCATGGTCGGGGTGAAGATAGAAATCCGTTACGCACAGGAGGCTGTGATTGCCGCTGCTGGCGTTAAAAATGCTGGTCGTCCAGAGCCGGGAGTGCGGAATGATGACCTCCGTGTCGTCCACCGTCACGATGTGAACGGCCCTGACGCCGATGAGTTTCACTTCGCCGTAGGCTCCGTCCACTTCGATCCAGTCCCCCGGCTGATAAGTGCTTTCAAATATCGTCATCAGGCCGGCCACGAGAGAGCTCACAAAATCCTTGAGCGCGAAGGCCAGGGCAAAAAAAACTGCGGCGGCCAGGGCAACGACATTCTGAAACGTCGGCACGACCAGAATCGGCACAATGATCACGATGGCCAGGAGATCTATCAAAAGGCGGGCCAGCGGCGACACACGCAGGATGGCGAGACGCAGGCGGGGAGATGCTTTCTCAGCCGACCTGCGGACCGCCCACCGTACGAAAATCACCAGCAGCCGGGCCATAACTAATATGGCCAGAACGAGCAGCATGTTTTCCCACGTCAGTTTTTTCAGGAAACCCAAGGCGTTGACAATGTCGCTCATATGTTGACTCCTTATGTTCAGAGGGTGGCAACAATCGTCCGGAATCCGCAAGCTATCAAAAAGCAGGCCGTTCCCGGCGGACTGGAAGTGGCGTCAAATCACATTTCCTAACCACAGCGCCAATGCGCTTGTCGCAAAGGCTGTCGTAAACGTGTCGTAAACATTGTCGCAAACCTGTCGCAAAGATTAATCCCCTTCCGCCAGGCGGTAGAGCAGTTGGTGGGTTCCACCCTCGGTGACGATCAATCCTCGGTCCACCATCGCTTTCAGGTCTCGTTGCAGAGACCGACGGTTGACACCGGGGCAAAGACCCTCGAAATCCTGGATAGTCAGACTGCCGTGCTCCAGGATGTGGGCGAGGGCTTTGGCCTGGCGGTCCGAAAGCCGGTGCTCTTTGACCAGCGCGTCCCCTCGGATGGCCTGCTCGCCGCGTTCCCTGACTTCGGCAAGCTGGGCAGTCAACCCCTCGACGAAATATTCCAGCCAGCCGGTCATGTCCATGCCGTGCTCGCGAACGCTCTGGATAGCCCGATAGAATGCCGGCCGGTCCCGGTCGTAATACTCACTGATCGTGAAAAGCCGCTTGAAGTCGTACCCGGCCCGGTAGAGACACAAGGTCGAGAGCAGTCGCGATGTCCAGCCGTTGCCATCTATGAACGGGTGGATATGCACGAATTGGAACTGAGAGATGCCGCTCACCAGAACCGGGTGAATCTCCTTCTCCTGGTTGAGCCAGTCCGCCAGTTCCGCCATCATGATCGGCACATCATGCGCCGGGGGCGGTGTGTAGACCGTCTCGCCGGTGGTCGAGTTGACCACGTAGTTCTGGATTTTCCGATACTCGCCGGGAGCAGCAGCTCCGCCCCGCACGCCCTCGACGAGCCGCTTGTGGATTTCCCGAACCAGCCCCTCCGTGATCGGACCGCCGTGCTCGAGATACTCGGAAACGAACTCAAAGGCCTTCTTGTAGTTCAGCAATTCCCGCACATCATCGGGATCGGCCTCGGGGACCGGCTTGCCTTCCAGGAGTTGCTCGGCCTGATCCAAGGTCAGACGCGTTCCCTCGATGTGCGTGGTGTGGTGGGCTTCCAAGTGAGTGTTCCCCAGAAACTCTCCATAGGTGCATTGTCATAACAATTTCCCTTTCTGCTCATGGACGCCTTTATACCTAATTGTTCAAGCAACCTGATGTATTCATGGGAACAGTACTGGCTTCCCCGGTCTGAATGATGTACCAGCCCGTTAACATTACGTTTAGATGCCACTGCCCTGAGCAGTGATTTACTGACCAACTCTTTTGTCATCCGTACATCCATTGCATAACCTACAACCTCTTTAGTAAATATATCCTTGTGCCCTGCAAGATAGAGCCAGCCTTCTTCTGTAGAAATATATGTAATATCTGTCACCCAAACCTGATTCGGTGCTGCCGCATCAAATCTCTGCTCTAATAAATTGTCTCGAACAGGCAGATTATGCCTGGAGTTGGTTGTTGCCTTAAACTTCTTCTTCTGTTTGCACCTTATCCCCAGTTTCTTACGTATACGCCTGATTCGGCAAACCCCTGCATTAACCCCATGCTCCGCCAGATCCTTCTGTAAGCGCTCAGGACCGTGAGTCTCTCGTGTGCGCTTATGGGCAGCTCTAATCTCTGCTTCCAGACGATGCTCTTCCTGTGCCCGTTGACTTAAAGGACGACTCCTGCGTGCATAGTACCCGCTTACTGAAACATCAAATATCCGGCACAGAAATGGAACACTATATGTAAGTCGCATATCATCTATCATCGCGTACCTGGCAGCGACTCCTTCGCAAAGTACGCAGCCGCTTTTTTTAACAGATCCCGCTCCATCTTTACCTCGGCCAGATCTCTCTTAACTCTCGCCAGTTCAAGTTCTGCGTCCGTCAACGGCTTCTGTGCCTTGCCTACTTCTCCAAGCTTACCTGTCTTGTAATGAGTTACCCACGTGTTTAGTGTAGAAGGTGGTAATGATAATCTACGCCCAGCCTCCGGTACCGATAGCCCTCCTTCTATAACCAGCTTTACTGCCTCTTCCCGAAACTCTCTTGTGTACTTCCCATTTGGAACTCTTTCCATTCTGACACCTCCAGTTTGTTTATTGTACCAAACTTTCGTGTCCATTTTCTCCATCATACATCATTCCTTCTTTTTATGTAACCTTTCCAAGTCAGGCACTCTGGCGGGATTCTGCTTTTATCCTGCATAATAAATTTATGGAATGGGCAGAGCCTACAGGCCTTTATTCATATAGGCCGGAATCTTTGTCAAGGGTTGATTTTAGTTTTGATTATTTCCTTCCTGAGATAGATTTTGATGAGGATTGTTTTGTTACCATATCAAGTAAGGATAATCGTTACAGGGAAGACCGCAAGGTTCAAACCTTTACTTTTGGTAAGGGGGATATTGTATTAAGAATTTATGATAAAGTGGCTGAGATAAGGCAGCAAAGTGATAAGGTTTGGTTCTATATATTATGGGGACGGGAAGAAAATGTCTGGCGTATTAAGTGGCAGATCAGGAAGAATGTACTTCGTAGTTTTGATATAAGAACTTTTACAGACCTGAAGAATCAGCAGGGGGATATTCTTCGTTATCTGTCAAATGAACATACAACCCTGAGGATTC
>JAHFEQ010000100.1 GCA_023248395.1 Nitrospirota bacterium | reverse complement strand
GTAGAGATCCAGCGGGAAATGGCCGGGCTCACAATGCGCAATGCCTGCCTCAACAATATGGAGTCACGCATTACCCTGCTCAACAATGACATCAAGGATCTCCCTCGGATACTTCCCTCAGCACATTTTGATTATATCGTTATAAATCCACCCTATCGATCCATATCTTCAGGACGTACGAGTCCCTCTGCCGGGCAGGCAATCGCAGCTCAGGAGTATGCTGTCACAATAAGGGATATTATTAAGGTCTGCCAATATCTACTTAAGGTTAGGGGGAGGTTAAGTGTTATCTATATTGCCGAGAGGTTAGTTGATCTATTCACAGAGATGCGTACTCACGGGATAGAGCCAAAGACTCTGCGGTGTATCTATACTCGTAGAGATAAAGAGGCACGCCTTGTATGGGTTGAAGGAATAAGAGAAGGAAGACCTGGGATTAAAATAGAGGTAGCCGCAGGCTTTAGCCTGCGCCTTATGCAGGTAGCAAATAGCAATTCCTCCAACCTGCTACCCGCTCACAAACGCAGGCTAAAGCCTGCGGCTACTTGATAATATACCCTCAAGCTCGCTCCCCTCCACCACCTCCTGATCGCAGAGCAGTTTTGCAAGCCTCTCCAATAAGTCTCTCTTTTCCCCCAAAAGTCTATAGACCCTCTCATAGGTGTTTTTGATGAGATTCGATATCTCTTCATCGATGACCTGTGCGGTCTTCTCGCTGTACTTCCGGAACGAAGGCTGGTATATCCCTGTCAGGAACTGATGACGCTCTGTACCATCAAATACAAGGGGACCTAATTTGTCACTCATTCCATATTCCTTCACAATCTTTTCTGCGATATCTGTAGCCCTTTCGAGGTCATTGGCAGCCCCTGTTGAATGCTCTTTGAATATCAGACTCTCTGCAGCCCTCCCTCCAAGCAATACCGCCAGTTTTGTCATAAGTTCAGAGTAGGTCATCAGATACCTGTCCTCTGTCGGGAGTTGCAGGGTATAGCCCAGTGCGGCAACACCTCTGGGGATTATGGAGACCCGATGTACCTTATCTGTTCCTGGTAAAGAAGCGGCTACAATGGCATGTCCTGACTCGTGATAGGCGACTATCTTCTTCTCCTTTGGGTTGATCATCCTGCTCCTCTTCTCAAGTCCTGCGATAATTCTATCTATCGCCTCTTCGAATTCAGCCATGCCAATAACCTTCTTTCTACGACGGGCTGCCAGTAATGCGGCCTCATTGGCCAGGTTTGCGAGGTCAGCCCCTGCAAACCCGGGGGTACGTGCAGCGATTATGGAGAGCTCAACATCCTTGTCTAACTTCATTGCCTTGGTATGGACCTTGAGGATGGCCTCTCTCCCCTTAATATCAGGTCTGTCAACGACCACATGTCTGTCAAATCTACCGGGTCTCAGGAGCGCCGGGTCCAATACCTCCGGCCTGTTAGTAGCCGCAAGGATGATCACCCCATTTTTGGTATCAAAACCATCCATCTCTACCAGGAGCTGCTGCAGGGTATGCTCCCGCTCCTCATGACCCCCTGGCATAGGCGCGGCAGACCGGACCTTCCCCAGTGCATCGATCTCATCAATAAATATAATGCAGGGGGCCAATTTTTCTGCCTGCTGGAACAGATCCCGAACCCTTGCGGCTCCAACCCCGACAAACATCTCTATAAAGTCTGAACCACTCATACTCAAAAATGCCACCCCCGCCTCGCCCGCCACTGCCCGGGCCAATAGAGTCTTTCCTGTCCCCGGGGGGCCTACCAGCAGGATGCCCTTTGGTATGTGCCCCCCTATGGATGTAAACCTCTGGGGCTCTTTTAAAAAGTCCACCACCTCTTCCAGCTCTTCTTTGGCCTCATCACACCCTGCAACATCTGCAAAGGTGGTGCCGGTCTTACTCTCCACATAGACCTTTGCCTTTGACTTGCCTATCTGCATCATGTCCCTTGCCGGGCTGATACGCCTCAGCACAAATATCCAGATAATAAGGGGGACAATAAGAAGTGCACTCCAGAAGATGATATCCCCCCAGGGGTTTTTGGAATCGACACCGCCGGAATATTCTATCCCCAGCGACTCAAGCTGGCTGACAAGTCCGGCGTCCTCTACCCGTATGGTTATAAACCGTTCTGGCGCTGATGGCTTGCCAGGAGGTATTTCCTTTCCTGAATACAATTCTGCCCAGGAGACACTTTTAAATTCTCCATGGATATGCTCAGGGGTGATGACGAGATTGGCTACCTTCTTCTGTGCTATGTATTCCTTAAACTTACTGTACGGTATCTCTTCCCCCTTTTTGGGTTGTTGAAGCAGATAGGTAGAAATGATCAGATAAATAAAAAGGGCTAAGGCGATATAGAGGAAGGGGAATCTCAATCGGGGGGTCATCTCCCCCAATCTCTTTTCCTTCTTTGCAGGATCTTTTTTCGGTTTACTCATTTCATTTGACTAAATATTTTCAGGGATGTGCTATAGGCATGTCTCACCTTATCACCCGGCCGTATATACGGTACGGTACTCCTTACGGCCTGTGCCCCCTCTGAAAATCCTGTGAGGATAAGTTTTAACTTGCCGGGATAGTTTGTAATATCACCTACAGCAAAGACTCCCTTTCGGTTTGTCTCCATACCCATATCCACTTTAATACGACCGTCATCTATCGTAAGCCCCCACTTATCGATAGGTCCAAGGTCAGAGGTGAATCCAAGCATCAATAACAACACATCAGCACGGAGAACCACCTCTTTTCCCATATTATCAACGATAACGACCTTCTCTAACCCGCTACTTCCATAGACCCCCTTCACCTCATAGGGGATGAAGACGCTGATCCTCCCCCGTCCCGCATTCTCAGATATCTGTTGTATCGTGTTAGGATGAGCCCTGAAAACATCTTTGCGATGGACAAGGGAGATATCCCTTGCCGTATCGAGGAGGTTCATAACCCAGTCGAGGGCTGAGTCTCCACCCCCAACGATAACGACATCCTTTCCTTTGAAGAACTCCTTTTCCTTTATTAGATAATAGACACCCTTTCCAATAAATTTTCCAATCTCGGGTGTCCCGATGCTCCGTGGCTTGAAGGCGCCGAGACCCGCCGCAATAATGACTGTTTTTGAGGGATAAGAGCCCCTGTCCGTTACAACATTAAAGAGAGGGTGTAGAGGGCAGGGGGTAGGGGGTAGGGTTTCAGTAATCTCCAGTGCGGTTTCAGTAAGGCGAAGTTCAGGGGTAAACTGATTTGCCTGATCAAAGAGATTTCCTGCAAGGTCCTTTGCCGTGATCTTTGTGAATCCGGGTGCATCAAAGATATACTTCTCCGGATAGAGGGCTGTCAGTTGGCCACCCGGTTCTGGCATACTGTCGATGATACGAACGGATGCCTCATACATCCCTGCCTGAAAGGCGGTGAACAGTCCAGAGGGGCCGGCGCCAATTATGGTGATATCTGCTATCTCTCCTTCATTCATGTTTTTTAAGCGTGAATCCCATGTCGTCTATTATCCCGAAATCTACATGGAGGGTATTCCCATTCCTGTCCATCTCTCGAATTTCTGCGTAACTTGCCTTCTCTCTTGGGGTGAGATTGCCCGCTGGATCGGTAAAATAGAGGTAGGCATACTCTCCTCCATGAGGCGTACTCCCTTCATAGAGATAGACCCCTTCTGATTCCTGTGCCAGGATGCATGTGCCACCCGCTGCGATTGCCTCGCATCCAATACACTGGCAGTAAAATCCCTCCTCAGAGGGTTGCATATCACATCTTGGGAAACGCATAACCCTAAAATAAACCCGGCAGGTATAAAAGTCAATAAATTCCCTGAGCATAAATTTTTGCGAGAAAAATGACAGAAATCGTGTATAATAGGTTTACAAAGTATAAAGGAGGCCCAAGGTGGATCACCTATCAGCATTAGAAAACAAGAGTATCTTTATTATCCGGGAGGCCTCTGCCAAGTTTAAAGATATCGCTGTGCTGTGGTCTGTTGGCAAGGATTCCACCACGTTGTTGTGGTTATGCAGAAAGGCCTTCTTTGGTAAGATACCATTCCCGGTCATCCACATTGATACAGGTTATAAATTCCCGGAGATGTATCAATTCCGGGATGAGTATGCAAAGAAATGGGGTCTGGACCTTATTATTGGGAGGAATGAGGAAAAGATTAGGAGTGGAATGGGACCTGATAAGGGGGCAAAATTAGACTGTTGTAATGAGCTAAAGACGAATGCCTTGAAAAAGGTCATAGCAAAGTACCATTTAAAGGCCATCCTCTTAGGGATCAGAAGAGACGAGCATGGGATACGTGCAAAGGAGAGGTACTTTTCCCCGAGGGATGAGCAGTTTAAATGGAATTATGAGAATCAGCCTGCAGAATTATGGGATCAGTATAAATCCATGGCTGAGGAGGATACACATTTCCGTATTCATCCCCTCCTCCACATGACTGAATTAGATATCTGGCAGTATACAAAGAGGGAAAATATCCCTATTGCAGAGCTGTATTTCAGCAGGGGAGGAAAGCGGTACAGGAGCATTGGCTGTTTGCCATGCTGCAGCCCTGTAGAATCTTCAGCGAGTAACATCGATGAGATCATAGAGGAGATAAAGACATCGGATACCTCTGAACGGGCAGGCCGCGCCCAGGATAAGGAAGATGCGTATACCATGCAGAAGTTAAGGGCGTTGGGGTACATGTGAGAGGAACTAACTATGGACAATGAACAAAGAATTCTTCCGATAGTTATCGTAGGCCATGTGGATCATGGCAAAAGTACACTCATAGGCCGGTTATTATACGATACAGGTTCCTTGCCAGAGGAGAAGATCGAAGAGATCAGGGTGGCATCTGAGTCCACCGGGCGGGAGATGGAGTTCT